>NZ_JBZYWI010000051.1:0-20263 GCF_058932755.1 Quadrisphaera sp. DVD1 | reverse complement strand
GCCCGCGCCGGTGCGCCGCGGGCCTGGGAGGGGCGGTCCTGCTGACGGCCTCGCTGGTCGGCTGCCTGTGGGCCTGCGTGCGCGCGGCCGGCGGCTCGCTGGGCCTGCTCGACGTCCTCGTCGTCCTGCTGGCGGGCACCGTCCTGGGCTCGGTCGCCCCCACCCCGGGCGGGGTGGGGGGCGTCGAGGTGGCGATGGCCGCCTCCCTGGTCACGGCGGGCGTGGCCCCCGGCGACGCGGCGTCCGCGGTGCTGCTCTACCGCCTGCTCACCTTCTGGGCGCCGGTGCCGCTCGGCCTCGTGGCCCTGGCCGAGCTGCGCCGGCGCGGGTGCCTGTGAGCGCGCGCGGGGGCCTCAGCAGCGGAAGCGCGCCGCCAGCGACTGCAGCTCGCTGGCCATGCGCGCCAGCTCCCCGACGGCCTCCTGGGACTGCGAGACCGCCTGGGTGGTGAGCTGGGCGGCCGTCGCGACCCCGGTGATGTTCGCCGAGATCTCCTGCGAGGCGCTCGCCGCCTCGGCCACGGTGCGGTTCATCTCCGCCGTCGTGGCGGTCTGCTCCTCCACCGCCGAGGCGATGGTCGTCTGGTGCTCGCTGATCGTGTCGATCACCGCCGAGACCCGGCCGATCGCCTCGACGGCGCCGGCGGTGTCCGCCTGGATCGCCTGGACCCGGCGGGAGATGTCCTCGGTCGCCCGGGCGGTCTCCTGCGCCAGCTCCTTGACCTCGTGCGCGACGACGGCGAAGCCCTTGCCGGCCTCACCGGCGCGCGCCGCCTCGATCGTCGCGTTGAGCGCCAGGAGGTTCGTCTGCTCGGCGATGGACGTGATCGTCTTGACGACGTTCCCGATCTCCTCCGAGGACGCGCCGAGCTGGCTGACGATGGCGTTGGTCGAGGTCGCCAGCTCCACCGCCGAGGACGCCACCCGGGCCGCCTCGGTGGCGCTGACGGTGATCTGCTGGATGGCGGCCCCCATCTCCGAGGAGCCCTCCGAGACCGTGCTCACCGACTGGGAGACCTCCTCCGAGGCCGCAGCGACGACCTCGGCCTGGGTCGCGGACTCCTCCGCCGCGGCGGAGATCTGGGCCGACGTCATCGACATCTGCTCGGTCGCCGCCGCGAGCGACGTCGACTCGCTGGTGATCGTCCGCATGACGTCCCCGAGGGCGCCGAGCGCGGTGTCGAGCGCGATGGCCATCCGTGCCACCTCGTCGTCGCCGGTGTGCTCCAGGCGCGCGGTCAGGTCACCCGCCGCCACCCGGTCCAGCGCCTCGACCGCGCGGGCCAGCGGGCGGGTGATGCGGCGCGTGATGGCCGTGGCCGCGCAGAGCAGCACCACGAGCGCCGCGGCGGAGGCGCCGAGCGTGGCCCAGCGCACGTCGGTGGAGACGTCGGTGATGCGCTCCTCGTCGGCGGCCACCTCGGCGGTCAGCGCGTCGGAGGCGGCGCTGACGGCCGCGTCGGTGACGTCGTTGAGGTCCTGGATCCCGGTCGAGCCCGCGCGCGCCGCCTCCTGGTCGGCCACAGCCGCCTCCACGAGCGCGGGGATGCCGGTCAGGTAGTCGGCGTAGGCGTCCTGGACGTCGGCCACGAGCTCGGCCGGCTCCCCGTGCAGCGGCACGCCCGCGAGCTGGTCGAGCAGGTCCTGGGCGGTCGCGGCGTCGTCGGCGACGTCGGCGCGCACCGCGGCGGGGTCGGGCACCACGAGCGCCTTGAACGCGTCCACCTTGAGCTCGCTGGCGCGGGTGTCCAGCCGCAGCACGAGCCTCTGGGCCTGCGAGGCGACCTCGGCGTCGCGCTCCGCGGCGGCGATCGCGCCCAGGCCCCACAGCGTGACCGAGGTCAGGCAGACGGCGACGCCCACGGCGGTGGTGGTCAGGGCCGCGAGCTTGCGGCCGACGGTCCAGCGGATCTTCATGGCGGTGACCTCCCGGGTCGGGGCGGCGGCGGCAGCCGTCGCGGGAACGTGGGTCAGAGCGCCTCGGGGACCCGGGCGCGGACGAGCTTGGTGAGCAGGGCGTGCAGCTGGGCGCACTCGTCCTCGGTGAGCGACCCCGTCATCTGCGAGGCGCTGCGGTCGAGGACGGGCAGCATCGCCGCGACCCGGGCGCGCCCGGCGTCGGTGAGCGACACGCTGGCGCGCCGCCGGTCGACCGGGTCGGTGCACCGGCCGACGAGGCCCTGCTGCGCGAGCTTGTCGAGGATCCCGGTGACCGTGCTGTCCCGCAGGCCGCACAGCGCGGCGAGGGTGCCGGCGGGCACCGGGCCCTGCCGGTAGAGCACGCCCAGCACCGAGCCGGCGTTGGAGGACCAACTGGCGTGGGCGGTGGTCAGGCGGTCGCAGTCGAGGGTGACCAGGCGACCCGCCAGCACGAGGGCCCACAGGGTCGCCCCGGCCAGGACGGCCGGCTCGGACGCGGCTGGGCCCTCCGCCGGGGCCGTGGTGGTCGCGGGTGCGCTCATGGGGGAGGGCATCGGCAGGATCGTTCCGGATCTGGAGGAGCTCGGCGCAGCGCTGCGAGTCCGGGGGCGCGCAGGCGCGGCCGGTCGTAGGTTCGAGGGTGACGCAGGACGGGCGCTGGGAGGACGACATGACCGACGGTGCCGGCTCTTCTGGGATGCAGGCCCTGGACGCCGCGGAGTGCCACCGGCTGCTGCGCACGCAGCAGCTGGGCCGGCTGGGGGTCGTCGTCGACCACTACCCCCTGGTCCTCCCCGTCAACTACGCCCTCGACGGCGACGTCGTGGTGGTCCGGATGCACCCGGGACCGCTGCTGAGCGCGGCCTCGTCCGCCAACGTCGGCTTCGAGGTCGACGAGGTCGACCCGGTCACCCGCAGCGGCTGGAGCGTGCTGGTGCGGGCTCTCGCGGAGGAGGTGACCGAGGCCCACGCGCCGGGCCTGGTGGCGCGCACGACGAGCAGCGGGGCCGCGCCGTGGGCTCCTGGCGAGCACGGCCACTGGCTGCGGCTGATCCCGCACGGGATCTCCGGGCGGCGGATCGTCCCGGGCCACCCGCTCCCGTCGCCCGGCGGCTACCTCTAACCTCCTGGGGCCCGAGCCCCACCACGGACGAGGACTCCATGCCCCCGCTGCCCTCCACCCCGCAGACCGCCCTGACGCGCACGCAGCGCCTGGACGCCCTGCCCTTCACCCGCGAGCACCGGCGGCTCCTGCTGGGATCCGGCGGCGGCTGGGCCCTCGACGCCCTCGACGTGGGGCTGGTCTCCTTCGTCATCGCGCAGCTCACGGCCACCGGCTTCGCGACCGCCGGGCAGGCGTCGTGGATCGCCTCGGCCGGCTTCATCGGGATGGCTGTGGGGGCGAGCGTCGGCGGACTGCTGGCCGACCGGATCGGCCGCCGGCAGGTGTTCGCGGCCACGCTGCTCGTCTACGGCCTCGCCACCGGCGCCTCGGCGCTCGCCGGCACCGTCGCCGTCCTCATCGCGCTGCGCGTGGTGGTGGGCCTGGGCCTGGGCGCCGAGCTGCCCGTGGCGTCCACCCTGGTCAGCGAGTTCGCGCCGCCGCGGATCCGCGGCCGCGTGGTGGTGGCGCTGGAGTCGTTCTGGGCGCTGGGGTGGACGGTCTCGGCCCTGGTCGGGTACTTCGTCGTGCCCACCAGCGACGAGGGCTGGCGCTGGGCCCTGGCCGTGGGGGCGCTGCCGGCGCTCTACGCCGTGGTGGTGCGCTGGGGCCTGCCGGAGTCGGTGCGCTTCCTGGAGTCGCGCGGTCGCGGGGTCGAGGCCGAGGCCACCGTGGCGCGCTTCGAGCGCGCGGCCGGCCGCGAGCCCGGGGCCGGCGGCGGGGGAGCCGGCGGCGCCACCGCGACGCGCGAGGCCGGCGGGCGGGTCGGCGCGCTGTGGTCGCCGGCGCTGCGGCGCCGCACCGGTGCGCTCTGGCTGGTGTGGTTCACCGTCAACTTCGCCTACTACGGCGCGTTCGTGTGGCTGCCGACGCTGCTCTTCGACGCCGGCTTCTCGCTGGTCCGCTCGTTCGAATACACGCTCTACATCACCCTCGCGCAGCTGCCCGGGTACGCCGTCGCGGCGCTCCTCGTCGAGCGGTGGGGGCGCCGCCGCACGCTGGCGGCCTTCCTCGCCGGCTCGGCCGTGGCCGCGGGGCTGTTCGCCGTCGCCGACTCCGCTGCGGCGCTGGTGGCGACCGGCATGCTGCTGTCCTTCTCCAACCTCGGCGCCTGGGGGGCGCTGTACGCGGTCACCCCCGAGCTGTACCCGACGCGGCTGCGCGGCACCGGCGCGGGATGGGCCGCGGGCTTCGGGCGGATCGCCTCGGTGCTGGCCCCGCTGTCGGTGCCGCTGCTGCGCGACGCCGGCGGCACCGGGCTGCTGTTCGCGGTGTTCGCCGCGGTGTTCGTCGTGGCCGCGCTGGGCTCGCTCGCGCTGCCCGAGCAGCGGGGCCGGGCGCTCGAGGAGGTCTGAGCCCCGCTCGCGCGCCCGGCCCCGGGCGCTCGCTCGGCCCTGCTCTCAGCCGAGCAGCTCCACGAGCTCGGCCCAGGAGGTGACGACCGCGGCGACGCCGGCCTCGCGCAGGGCCTCGGTGCGGGCCTCGCGCTCGGCCGGGGCGACGAACTGCACGGTGCCGATGGTGGGGTGGCCGGCGGCCACGGCCGACAGGGCGCCGTTGATCGAGTCCTCCACGGCCAGGCCCTGCTCGGGGGTGATGCCGAGCGCCTCGGCGGCGAAGAGGTAGACCGCCGGGTCGGGCTTGCTCGTGGGCACCGGCAGGGAGTCCTCGGCGCTGAACCGCAGGTCGGGGGCGAAGAGCTCCCCGAGCCCGGTCACCTCGAGGCAGGCGTCCAGCCGGCTGCGGGCGCTGGAGGTCACCGCGGCGAGGGTGAACCGCCCCGCCAGCCCCGCCAGGGGGTCGTGGACGGCCGGGTCGGGCGCCAGCGCGGTGCGCAGGTGCGCGGTGACGACGTCCTTCTCCTGCGCCACCCACCGGTCGAGGTCGGCCGGGTCCAGCGCGGCGCCGAAGGACTCGGCGAGCTGCGCGGCCCCGGCGCGGAAGTTCTTGCCGTTGGTCATCCGCTGGAGCTCGGCGGGCGTGTACGCCCGCTGCGCCCCCAGCTCGGCCAGGAAGGCGTTGGCGACGTCCGCCGAGGCCTCGTAGGCGGGCTCCTCGGACGGGAACATGGTGCCGTCCGCGTCGCAGAGCAGGTGGGTGGTGCCGGACGTGTCGAGCGGCAGGAACCGGGTGGTCATGCCGCCTCCTCTCCATCGTGGGTCAGGTAGTGCTCGATCGCCCCGCGCGGGCCCCTGCGGTCGAGCAGGTCCAGCGCCTCCTGCACGGCGGCGACGAAGCGGGGGTCGCGTCCGAGGTCGCCGAAGACGCGGCGCTCGGCCAGCAGCGGGGCGGCGTCGCCGGGGCCCGCGGCGGCCAGCGCCACGAGCCGCTCGGCGATCGGTCCCTCGCCCGGGACGACGGGGACGCCGTGGACGCCCGCGACGCCGGGGCCGGGGTGGACGCCGTCGCGCAGCAGCCGCAGCCAGCCGGCCACGGCCAGGGCGAGCAGGCGCTGGGGGCGGCCGGCGTCCAGACCGGCCCGCACCGACGGCAGGACGTAGTGCGGGATCTTCGACGAGCCGCGCCGGCAGAGCCGGGCGAGCTGGTCGCCCATGCGCGGGTTGGCGAGCCGCTCGACCAGGGTGGCCTGGTACTCCTGCAGGTCGATGCCGGGCACGGCGGGCAGGTGGGGGGTGATCTCCTCGGCCATCATCCGCACGAGGTAGGCGCGGAAGACGGGCTCGGCCATGACCTCGTCCATCGTGCGCAGGCCCGCCAGGTGCCCCAGGTAGCCCAGGGCGCAGTGGCTGGCGTTGAGCAGCCGGGTCTTCATCGTCTCGTAGGGCGAGACGTCGGGCACGAACTGCACCCCGACGGCGTCCAGGGGCGGGCGGCCGTTGCAGAAGTCGTCCTCGACCACCCACTGGGTGAACGGCTCGGTGATCACCGGCCAGCGGTCGTCGACGCCCACCGCCGCGACGATGGCCTCGCGGGTCTGCGCGGTGGTGCTCGGCGTGATCCGGTCGACCATGCTGCTCGGGAAGCTCACCCGCCCGGCGATCCACTCCGCCAGCTCCGGGTCGCGCAGGCGCGCGAAGGAGGTGACGGCGGTGCGCGCCGCCCTGCCGTTGCTCTGCATGTTGTCGCAGGAGAGCACGGTGAAGGGACCCGCGCCAGTCCGCCGCCGCCGGTCCAGGGCCTCGACGAGGTAGCCGAAGACCGTCTCCGGGTGTCTGGGGTCGTCGAGGTCGGCGGCGACCATCTCGTCGTCGGCGTCGAACTCCCCGGTGTGGGGGTCGATCCGGTAGCCGCTGCCGGTGATCGTCAGGGTCACCAGGCGCGTGCGCGGGTCGGCGAGCACGCGCAGCAGCGCCTCGGGGTCCTCCGGCGCGAACACGTAGCGGGTCATCGCACCGACCACGCGCGACCGGTCCTCCTCGGCGCTGCGCTCGACGACGAGGTAGAGGCCGTCCTGCGCGCCGAGCACCTCGCCCATCTGCGGCCGGTGCAGGCCCACGCCGACCAGGCCCCAGCCGGTCTCGCCGCGGCGGGCCAGGTCGTCGAGGTAGACCGCCTGGTGCGCGCGGTGGAAGCCCCCGACGCCGATGTGGACGACCGCCGGCACCAGGGCGCTGCGGTCGTAGCAGGGCACCGACACCGCCGCGGGCAGTCGGCGCAGGGAGGCGTCGCTGAGCGGGAGGGGCGCGGTGGGCATCGCGGAGGGGCTCCTTCGGGCGTCGCGGCGGGGGGCCGGGGTGGCCAGGTCGGACTTTCCCACGGGAGCGGCGGAGCGCCCGCGGGCGGGGCCGGGCTCAGCCGCCGAGCTGGTCGATGCTGAAGGCGGTGAGGAAGCCCAGCGTCGTGATCAGCCCGGTGAACAGGTGGGCCCGCTCGAAGGCCTCGGGGATCATCGTGTCGGCGACCATCGCGAGGATGGCGCCGGCGGCGATGGTGGTGATGAAGGCGACGACCCCGTCCGAGGCGTCCTGGAGCAGCACGTAGCCGAGCAGCGCCGAGAGGCCGCTGGCCAGCGCGATGCCGCCCCAGACCCCGAAGACGTACCGGGCGCTGCGCCCGCTGGCCTTCATCCCCGCCGAGCTGGACAGCCCCTCGGGCACGTTGGAGATGAAGACGGCGGCCAGCACGGCCGGGCTGACCGCCCCGCCGCCGACCAGGCCCAGGCCCAGGACCACGGACTCCGGGACGCCGTCCAGCAGCGCGCCCAGCGCGATCGCGGTGCCGCTGCCCGTCTGCTCGGCCTCGGAGGGCTGCTGGCGGCCCGAGCGCTTGCGGTGGCGGGCGCCGTGCCGGGCCAGGACGGCGTTGGCCGCCACGTAGACCACCGCCCCGACGAGGAAGCCCCCGGCGGCCGGGGCGAGCCCGCCGGTCTCGGTGGCCTCCCCGACCAGCTCGAAGGAGAGCGCCGAGATGAGGACGCCGGACCCGAAGGCCATCACGCCGGCCACGACCTGCTGCGGCACCCGCACGGTCCAGGCCACCGCCGCTCCGAGCACCAGGGCCGCTCCTCCGAGCAGCCCCCACAGTCCAGCAGCGAGCCACGTGGGCACGGTTCCTCCAGGTCGGTGAGCAGCGGCGCCCGGGCGCGGTGCGCCCAGGTGTAGCGGCCCGCAGCGCTGCCTGCGAGCCGAGGGGGAGGACCGATGGCGCTCACCGCGCCGCAGGCGCCTCCAGCGCGAGCACCCTCGGGTCGTAGCGGGCGAGGGCGCCGGCGGCGCCGACCGCCAGGGCCAGGCCCAGCACGGCCAGCGGCCACGTGCCCGGGCGCAGGCGGTCGCCCAGGGCGAGGACGCCGACGAGGGCGGGCACCACGGTCTGGCCCAGCACCACCGTCGACGTCGCGGTCAGCACCGCGCCGCGCTGCAGCGCCGTGGTGTAGAGGAGCGTGGCCAGCGGCCCGCCGACCAGCAGCGCGTAGGTGGCGGGCTCGACCACCAGCACCGACGGCGTCAGGGCGGGCAGCACCCGCGAGGCGAGCGCCGTGACGGCGAACCCGAGGCCGGCGACGAGGCCCAGCAGGGAGGCGGCGACCGGCCCGTGCCGTCGGCCCACGACCGCCCCGGCGACCGCGACGGCCGCGACGGCGAGCAGGAGCAGCGCGCGGGTGCCCACGTCCGGCTCCACGGTGCCGACGGTGGAGGCGCTGGAGGTCAGCAGCGCCAGGCCCAGCACCAGGGCGCCCACCGCGAGCAGCTCCGCGCGGTGCAGGTGGGCGTCCAGGACGCGCGCGCTGAGCACCGCGGTGACCAGCACGCTGGCCGAGACCAGCGCCTGCGCCAGGAAGAGCGGGAGCATGCGCAGCGCGAGCAGGTGGAGCACGAAGCCCACGAGGTTGAGCCCCATGGCCACCACGAAGGACGGGTGGCGCAGCTGGCGCGCCAGCAGCAGGGGGTCCACGCCCCGGGTCGGCGGCTCGCCCCTCGCTGCGAGCGCCTGCAGCACCGCTGCCACGCCGAAGGCGGCCGCCGACCCGAGACCGGCGAGCAGACCGAGCAGCACAGCTACGGCCGCCGCGCGCGGCGCCGCCGCACGGTCAGCGCCAGGCTGACGGCGAGGTAGTAGGCGAGGTAGCCCAGGGACAGGGCCACCAGCACGGGCGAGGGGTCGGGCATCTGGGTGAGGATCAGCGCGTAGATGCCGAGCCAGACCGCGGTGAGCGCGAGGTTGGTGCGGCGGAACGCCGTCGTCCGCGAGGGGTAGAGGTACCCGACCGGGATGAAGACGAGCACCGAGCAGACGAGCAGGATCGCGGCCGTCACGGCGGGCTCGAGGTCGAGCACGATGACGTAGAAGGCGACGACGTTCCAGTAGCTGGGGAAGCCGAGGAACAGGTGGTCGTCGGTCTTGGCGTCCACCCGGCAGAACTGGTAGCTCGAGGCCAGCAGCGGCACCACGGCCAGGAGGGTGCCCGCGACGCCCGAGGGGAGGCGCCCGTCCATCCACAGCAGCAGCACCGGGGCGAAGGCGTACGTGAGGTAGTCGACGATGTCGTCGAGGCGGGCTCCGTCGAACCAGGGCAGGCGCTCGCTGACCCGCAGCCGGCGCGCCAGCATGCCGTCGGTGCCGTCGATGACGAGCGCGACCAGGCCGAGCCAGAGGGCGCGCACGGCGTCGCCGTCGATGGCGGCCAGGACGATGAGGAGGGCCAGCGCCGTGCCGCTGGCCGTGTAGAGGTGCACCGCGCCGGCGCCGGCGCGCAGCCATCCCGAGGGATGGGGCAGGTCAGCGACACCGGGGTCCTGCGGTGGGGCCTGTGCGCTGATGTCGTCACTCCGCAGCCGTCGGGCGTCCGGGCGACCTGGTGCCCGGACCTCTCGTGGGGAGCACGGTATCGCCGGTGGGCGCTGCGCGCCGCTGGCGGGGCGAGAGCGCGCCTGCGGCGCAGAGCAGCGCCGCTCTGGTGGCGCCGCCTCGTCTCACGCCTCCAAGAGGGCCAGGAGCGAGCGCGGGAGCGCGCTGGCCCTGGCGATCACCGCGGTGGCGCTCTGCTGGAGCACCTGCTGGCGCGAGAGCGCGCTGACCTCGGCGGCGAAGTCGGCGTCCTCGATCCGTCCCCGCGAGGCCGTGAGGTTGTCCGCGGTGACCCCCGAGGAGCGGATGATGTGCTCGAGGCGGTTCTGGTTGGCGCCCAGGCGCGCCCGGGCGCCGAGCACGGCGCGCAGCGCGGCGTCGAGGACGTCCAGCGCCGCCGAGGGCGACGCGCGCAGGTCCAGTCCCGCCGTGCCGAGGTCGGCGGCGGAGAACCCGGCGCCGGGCCGCCCGGAGTCGATCGCGACGGCGAGGGTGTCCCCGGCGTCGGCGCCGACCTGGAAGACGAGCTCGCCCCCCGCGCTGGTGGTCGTCACCCGTGCTCCGAGCGCCTCCATGGCCGCCCCGGACATCACGAGCGACTGGTGTGGGACGCCCAGCTCCAAGACGGTGCTCAGCCCGGTGCCCGCTGCGTGCCCCACGTGGGCAGTGACCGCTCCGCTCAGGGCAGAGGCGGCGAAGGCGTCCTCGAGGGCGGTCTGCAGGGATCCGGCGCCCGCGGAGTCCACCGCGTGGGCGCCGGGCGGCAGCACCACGTCGACGACCTGCTCGGTGGGCAGACCGGTGTCGAAAGCCAGCCTCATGCGGTCGTTGATCCCCGTCACCACGGTGTACGGCTGGTTGGTGCTGGCCGAGAACCGGGTTCCGCCAGGGATCGCCGTCAGGGACAGTGCTGTGGTGCGCACGGTCTGGGTGCGCACGGCGCCGACGCTGCCGTCGAGGAGCGCGATGCCGTTGTAGGTGGTGGACCGGCTGATCCCGTCCAGCGCGGCGTTGGCCTGGGACAGCTCCCCCTGCAGGGCGCTGCGGGAGGAGTCGTCCCCGCCGCCCGCGGCCTGCACGGCCAGCACCCGCTGGCGCTGCAGGATCGTGGTGACCTCGGCGAGGGCGCCCTCGGCGGTCTGCAGGAGGCTCACCGCCTCCCCGGCGTTGCGGCCCCCCTGGCGCGTGCCCTCGGCCTGCGCGGTGAGCGACTGCGCGATGGACAGGCCCGCGGCATCGTCGGCCGCCGAGTTCAGGCGCCGTCCGGTGCTCAACCGCCCGAGCGTCCTCGCCAGCTGCTGGTTCGCGAGCGAAAGCTGGCGCTGTGCCGTTCCTGTGACCGCACCGAGCAGCACAGCTCCACCTCCTCCGGATCCACCGTCGCCACGCCTCTTCTCGGCGCCCCCGCCCCCATCGGCCGCAGCACGGCCGGACTGAGGCAGGTGAACCGATGTCCGCCAGAAGCACGCAGGCACCCGCGCCGGGACGCAGACACCCGCGCCGGGACCGTGCCCGTCGCCTCCCGTAGACTCCTGCGCGCGGCGAGGGACGACGGCCGCCCGCGGCGCCCGCGCCGCGGAGGGGTCGAGCCCGCGGCCCGTCAGCACGACCGTCACCTCCCCGGAGCGGTGAGCGGCGGTCGCACCCGGAGCGGGCGCTCCGGGAGGACGACGGGACCTCGCTCTCCATGGACCACACACCGCCGTCACCGGGCGCCCCGCGCGCCGGCGAGGGCCGTGCAGCGCCGACCGCGCTGTCGGGCGTCGAGCGGGTGCACGCCCACCTCTCCAGCATCCGGCTGGAGGAGACCTCCCTGTCCCAGGTGCTCCAGCAGGTGGCCGATCTGGCCCGCACGAGCATCCCCGGCGCGGACGCCGTGTCGGTGACGCTGGTCGAGGGCGAGCGGCCCCGCACCGCGGCGTCGACGGGGGACCTCGCCGTGCAGCTGGACCAGCACCAGTACGCCCTCGGGGAGGGCCCCTGCCTGGACGCCGCCCAGCAGCGGCGGGCGGTGAGCCTGCCGGACCTGGCCACTGAGGACCGCTACCCCGGCTTCGTGCCCCGTGCCCGCGAGGCCGGCGTCCGCGCCATCACGTCGTCCTTCCTGGCCGCCGCGCCGCGGGTCGTGGCCGGGCTGAACGTCTACACCGTGCGGCTGGACGACCGGGCGCACGAGGCGGCGGTCGCGGCCCGCGCCTTCGCCGAGACGGCCGCGGCGACGGTCGCCAACGCCGCGCTGCTCGCCTCCACCACCCAGGTGGCCGACGACCTGCGCCAGGCCATGGCCACCCGCGCCGTCATCGAGCAGGCGAAGGGGCTCCTCGTCGCGCGCCTCGGCTGCACCCCAGAGCGCGCGTTCGAGCTGCTGGCCGGGCAGTCCCAGCACACCAACCGCAAGCTGCGGGACATCGCCGTGGAGCTCGTGCAGGACGCCCAGCGCCGCCAGGGGCCGGCGAGCCCCGAGGGGTGACCCGCGGGGCCGCACCCGCGGGCGGCCCCGCACGCGAGCGTCTTCACGTGCGGGGCCTGGCCCGTGCCGCGCCCGGGCGGGACACGGACTGGGGCCAGCCCACCACAGCGACCGCACGGGCACCCGCCGGGGCCGCAGGGCGGTAGGGTCGGGACATCGGGCGGCGGGAGCCGTCCGGAGCCCGCGTGGGCCGTCGAGGTTGAGAGCCCAGCCCCGGAGACTCGTGGAGCGCCTGCCGTGGGCACTCGTCGTCACCGAGCGCACTTGGTGCCCTCGCTGCCGTTCGTGCGGGCTGACGCGAGGAGGCCCCGCGCCGTGCCCGACGACAGCCACGACCAGATCCCGGTCCAGAGCGGTTCGCGGCCCCAGCCGATGGAGCCCCAGGAGGCGTTCCGCGAGCTGGGGCGCCTGCCGCTCGGCGAGCTGCCCCTGAGCCGGGTGCTCGCCCGCGTGGCCGAGCTGGCCCAGGCCACCATCCCGGGGGCCGACGAGGTCTCGGTGACCCTCATCGACGGCGAGCAGGCGCGCAGCGTCGCCTTCACCGGCCAGCTGGCCGTCGCCCTGGACGAGCGCCAGTACGCCAAGGGGTTCGGACCGTGCATGGACGCCGCGCTCGCCGGCGTCGTGATCAACGTGAGCGACATGGGGTCGGAGGAGCGCTACCGCGACTTCGCCGCCGTGGCCCAGCGGGAGGGGATCCGCTCGTCGCTCTCCGTGGGGATGCCGACGCCGCAGCACAGGGTGGGCGGGCTGAACATGTACAGCTCGACCCCGGACGCCTTCGACGAGGAGGCGGTGGAGCTGGCGCGCGCCTTCTCCGACTACGCGGCCGTCGCCCTGCTCAACGCCTCGCTCATCGACTCCAAGGACGCCCTGGCCCGCCAGCTGGAGCAGGCGATGAGCAGCCGCGCCACGATCGAGCAGGCCAAGGGCATCCTCATGGCGCGCCTGGGCTGCAGCCCCGAGGACGCCTTCACGCACCTGTCGAAGCAGTCGCAGAACACCAACCGCAAGCTGCACGACGTCGCTGCCGAGCTCGTGGCGCGGGCGACCCAGGACGGGCGGGGCGCGCGGGGCCGGTAGCGGCTGGCGCCCCGCCGGCACCCCGCCAGCGCCTCAGAGGGCCTTGTCGGGGAGGTCGGCGGGCGCGTCCACGCACGGCCCGGTGGCCCAGACGCTGAGCGAGGAGGCGCGGCCCTCGACCGCCTCGGTGTCCCCGCCCAGCCTCAGGCCCACGCCGTCCTTGGACAGGGAGACCTCCCGGCCCCCGTTCCCCCCGGACTCCAGGCCCGTCCGCCACCCGTCGGCCACGAGCTCGCGCACCACCGGGTCGATCAGCGACGCGGTCTCCCGGGGCGGCTCGAGGTAGAAGCTGCGCTCCGCCGTCCACGTGATGACCTCCGGCGCCTCGCCGTCGGCGCGCGGCGGGCCGTCGGAGCAGTCCGACCACGTGTCGTCCCGCTCGGGGGAGTGCTCCAGCTCCAGGGGCAGGTCGGGGTTGAGGTCGCGGACCAGGCCAGCGGCCGCGTCGGCGGCCGCGAGCACCTGGGTGCGCGTCGTGTCGGGGTCCTGCGCGGACATCGGCTCGTCCTCCTGCTGGGCTTCGGTGCCGCACGCCGTGAGCAGGGCGGCGAGCGCGACGGCGGCCGCCGCGGCGCGGGCGGCGGTCACGGGACGTGGGCGGTGGGGGGCGAGAATTCCGGGTCCTCCATCGGGTAGTCGACCTCGACGTGTCCGTTGCCGTACACGTGCGCGTCGGGGGCGGTGTAGAGCATGACGTCCTGGCCGGTGAGGACGCTGCGCATGTTCAGCCACGCCGTCGACCCCGGCGTGAAGACGCCGCTGTGCGAGGAGAAGCCCTCGAGCAGGTCGCTGGAGGTGTCGGCGTGGTCCGTGCGGCCGGTCTCGAGCCGGACGACGCCCTCCAGGGAGTCCGGGTCGGCCCCGTGCACCCAGCCGCCCGGGGCGATGCCCTGGAGCGGCGCGATGAAGTCGCCGGGCGCCGTCATGGAGTAGCGCGGTGCGTCCGGGTCGGCGTAGTCGCGGACGTCGGACACGCCGGGGCCGGCGCCGGCGCTCTCCACGTGCAGGACCCGGTCCACGACCATCCCCGAGGCCTCGGCGGAACCCACGACCGAGCCGCCGTAGGAGTGGCCGACCACCGTCAGGGAGGCGCCCGGGGGCCGGTCGACGCCGGCGGCGAAGTCCCTCAGCCCCGGCCCGATGGCCTCCGCCGCCCCGTTGTCCGCGGCCTCGGGGATGGACTGGGGCATCGGGCCGCCCAGGTACGTGATCACGGCGAGCGAGCCCCGGGGGCGGGTGCCGCTCACGAGGTCCATCGCCCGCTCGTACTGGCCCTGCATGGTTCCCGGGTTCGTGCCGGTCCCTCCGACGAGGATCCCCACGCTGGTGGTGTCGGGCCCGAGGGAGCCGACGACCTCGGCGAACCGTCCGCCCTCGGGGTCGAAGAGGACCACCTGGTGCCCGGTCCTCGTCGACGGGCGACCGCCGGCGAAGGTCTCGAGCCGCTCGGTGAGGTAGCGGTCGTAGCGCTCCGCGGTCTCCGCGAGGACGTCGAGGCGGTCGCCCACGTCGCGGAGCTCCTCGGCCCACCTCAGGTCGCCGAGCTCGCTGCGGTGGTCGCCCGGCCCGAGCCCCGGGGCGTCCTCGCGCAGCTCCTCCCGGCGCTCGCGCAGGGCGTCCTGCTCCCGCTGCACGTCGGCCAGCGCGGCCGTGATCGCCGTCCGGTTCGCCGTGGTCCGCACGTCGTAGGGAGCGCCGTCGAGGTTGCCGACCAGCCAGGGGTGCAGGCGCGCAGCGAGCTGGCGGGCGGCGGGGGTGAGGGCGGCGAAGGCCGCGGCCACCGCGGCCGGGTCGGGGTCGCCGTCCGCGGCTCTCGCCAGGGCGCCGAAGGTCGGGCCCTGCGACAGGTCGGCCGGGCGCACCAGCAGCGTCGCGACGGCGGGGGAGCTGCCGACGAGCAGGGCGAACTGCTCCTCGTCGAGCTGCCCGACCGCCCACCGGAGGGCAGCAGCGCCGGCGTCGCTGGAGGGCAGGCCCTGTGCCCACCGGTCGAACGCGGACACCCAGCCCGGGCCCCCGGCCAGCGCAGCGCCGCCCAGGCCCGCGACCAGGGAGGAGTGCTCCGCCCAGCCCGGCGGCACCAGGGCGCCGAGCTGGAAGACGAGGACGTCGTCCGCGCTGCGCCGCTCCTCGGCCAGTTGCTGGAGCCGGCGCACGTGGTCGCCGCGGTCCTCCTGCGCCGCCGCGAGGCGGTCGGCCGCGGCGCGCACCTCCGCCGCGGGGACGTCGGGGCCCTGCTGGCCGAGCGTGCTGTGCATCGCGGTGGCGCGGCTCACGGCGAGCCTGGCGGCGGCCAGGTCCGCCTCCGCGGCGCTCGCCCGCAGAGCGATGTCGCGCACCGCGGCCGCGTGGGCCGCGAGCGCGTTCGCCGCCTCGTCCAGCGGCCCGGCCGTGCCGCGCAGCGCCGCCGCGCTCTGGCCGGCCCGGGTGCTCCAGGCCTGCGCGCTGAGCCCCTCCCAGGCGCCGGCGAGCGTGCCGGCCCCGGTCTCGACCTGGGTCGCGGCCTGGTCGAGGGTGGTGGCCGCCGCGCGCAGGGCCAGGGCCGTGCCCTCCACGCCCGCCATGTCGCCGGTCCCGGGGTGCTGCTCGCTCCAGTGGCCGGCCATCAGAAGGCCCGGTGCGGGGCGGAGCGGCCGAGGCCGGCGTCGACGTCGACCCAGGTGAGGACCATCTGCTCCAGGGTGGCGGCCAGGCCGGTCACGGCGGCGCTCTGCGTGCTCGTGGTGACGCGCACCCACGACTGGAGGGCGGCGACGGCGTCCTCGACCGCGGCCGAGCCGCACCCGGCGGCCGACGGGCCCACCTCGACCGCCACCGAGCCCGCGACCGCGCGCAGGGACGCGGCGGCGCTCGACGCCGCCTGGGCGTCGACCGTGAGGTCGCCCACGCCGCTCACCTCCACCGCCGCCGTCCGCACCCGCCGGACGGCGGGGAGCTCCCATCGTGCCCCGCTTCGGCGCCGCGCCAGGGCGAGATCACGCAGACGGGCGCACGCCACCCGTTCGGGCGAGGGAGGACGCGAGACGGCGGGTGGCCGGTGAGAGGCGTCCGCAGACGCGCTCTCGCCGGCCACCCGCCGTCCGCAGGGCCGAGGCCCGCGTCAGCGATCCCGAGGGATCAGATGTCGTAGTACATCTCGAACTCGTGGGGGTGCGGGCGGAAGCGGATCGGGTCGATCTCCTTCGTCCGCTTGTACTCGATCCACGTCTCGATGAGGTCCTCGGTGAACACGCCGCCCTCGGTGAGGTAGGCGTGGTCGGCCTCGAGGGCGTCGAGCACGGCGCCCAGGGAGCCCGGGACCTGCCGGATGTTCGCGTGCTCCTCGGGGGGCAGCTCGTACAGGTCCTTGTCGACCGGGTCGGCCGGCTCGATCCGGTTCTGGATGCCGTTCAGCCCGGCCATGAGCATCGCCGAGAACGCCAGGTACGGGTTCGACGACGGGTCCGGCACGCGGAACTCGATGCGCTTGGCCTTAGGGTTGTTGCCCGTGATCGGGATGCGCACGCAGGCGGAGCGGTTGCGCGCGGAGTAGACCAGGTTCACCGGCGCCTCGTAGCCCGGCACCAGGCGGTGGTAGCTGTTGACCGTCGGGTTGGTGAAGGCCAGCAGGCTCGGCGCGTGGTGCAGCAGGCCGCCGATGTACCAGCGGGCCATGTCCGAGAGGCCGCCGTAGCCGGACTCGTCGTAGAAGAGCGGCTCGCCGTCCTTCCACAGCGACTGGTGCACGTGCATGCCGGAGCCGTTGTCACCGAAGAGCGGCTTGGGCATGAAGGTGACGGTCTTGCCCGCCTCCCAGGCCACGTTCTTGATGATGTACTTGAAGAGCATGGTCTTGTCGGCCGACTTCGCGAGCGTGTCGAACCGGTAGTTGATCTCGGTCTGGCCGGCGGTGCCCACCTCGTGGTGGGCGCGCTCGACGCCGAGGCCCTGGGCGTCCAGCGCCAGGCTCATCTTGTCGCGCAGGTCCGAGTAGTGGTCGGTCGGCGGGACGGGGAAGTACCCGCCCTTGTACGGCGTCTTGTAGCCGCGGTTGCCGCCCTCCTCCACGCGCCCGGTGTTCCAGGCCGCCTCGACGGAGTCGATGTGGTAGTAGGACTCCTGCTGCGACGTCTGGAACCGCACGTCGTCGAAGATGTAGAACTCGGCCTCGGGCGCGAAGAAGGCCGTGTCGGCGATGCCCGTGCTCTTGAGGTACGCCTCCGCCTTGGCGGCGACCTGGCGCGGGTCGCGGCTGTACGGGTCGTTCGTGATCGGGTCGACGATGCTCATGTTGATGTTGAGCGTCTTCTCGGTGCGGAACGGGTCGAGGTAGGCGGTCTCGACGTCCGGCACGAGCTTCATGTCCGACTCGTTGATGGCCTGGAAGCCGCGGATCGAGGACCCGTCGAACATCTGGCCCTCGACGAAGAAGTCCTCGTCCACGGTGGCCGCGGGCACGTTGAAGTGCTGCATGACACCGGGCAGGTCGCAGAACCTCACGTCGACGAACTTGACGTCGTTCTCCTTGAGGTACGCGAGGACCTCGGCAGCGTCCTTGAACATCCATCCTCCAGGCGGGGTGGGGGCAGTGGTCGGTCGAGCGTTCGGTCGGACGCTAGGCAGGCGCCGTTTCCCCGGCGTCTCGTCCGTATTGCCGGGAGGTTACGGGGGCCCCCCTCCGGGCGGTCGGCCCAGCGGGCCACCGGCGGTCAGCGTCCGAGCTCCACCGTAGGCTCCTGCGGCGTGAGCGTCGCCGCGGGGACCGCAGGGGGATGGCCCGGACGCCGGCTCGGCGTCCCGCCGTCCGGGACGGGCTCGGTCGCCCGCCCGGGCCGGCGCGTCGTGGCGCTGCTCGTCGACTGGTTCGCCTGCACGCTCATCTCGCTGGCGTTCTTCGACGGCGACGGGTGGGCGACCCTGGCGGTCTTCACCGCCGAGCAGGTGCTCCTGGTCGCCACGCTGGGCGCCAGCTTCGGCCACGCCCTCTGCGGGCTGCGGGTGCGGCGCCTGGGCGGCGGCCCGGCCGGGCCGGTCCCCGCGCTGGTGCGCGCGGTGCTGCTCGCCCTGGCGGTCCCGGCGCTGGTCTGGGACGTCGACCAGCGCGGCCTGCACGACCGCGCGGCGAAGACGGTGCTCCTGCGCCGCTGAGGGCGCGGGCCTCAGCGCCCGCGGGTGGCCTTGCGGTCCGGGCGCGCGCGCATCGGGTCGATCCCGGCGGGGATCGGCGGGCGGACGCCGCCGAGCGCCTTCAGCCGGCGGTTCACGACCGTGACCTCGGCCTTGGTCAGCGTCGGGCGCAGGCGCATGACGCGGCGCGGGAGCTTGGCCAGCGGCACCTGGTCGTCCTCGCCGCCGGCCTGCAGCAGGTGGACCGGCACGTCGGGCAGCACGCGCGCGACCTTGCGCCGCTCGGCCTCGAGCAGCTTGCCGACGCGGTGGCGCGGGCCGTCGGAGACGAGGACGACGCCCGGCCGGCCCACGGCGCGGAAGACGGTGTCGCGGGTGCGCGGGTCCACGGCGACGGGCTGCTCCTCCACCGTCCAGCCGCGGCGCAGGGTGCGCAGAGCCGCCCCGGCGGCCCCGGGCTGGCCCTCGAGCTGGCTGTAGGCGGCGGTCTCCGCGCGGCGGGCCAGCACGAACAGCGCCGCGAGCAGCGCCAGCATGAGGGTGGTCAGGCCCAGGACGATGAGCCAGTACAGGCCGTCCGTGAGCAGCACCGTGAGCCCGATGCCGATGACGAGCACGCCGAGGAACGCGCCGAGCACCCACCAGGTGACCGCCGGGTCCACGCGCCGCGTCATCGCGAACACGTCGCGCATCTGCTTCAGGCGGCCGGGAGCCCCGCTGCCCCCGGCCTTCGGGCGGCGGCGGAAGGGACGGCGACGACCGGCTCCGGCGCCGTCGGCGCCGATCGCGGTCGCGCCGGAGGGGGAGGAGGTCGTGCGGGCCATGGGCCCCAGGGTACGGCTCAGCGGGGGCCGGGCAGCAGGCTCGAGGCCTCCTGGCGCGCCGGTGCTGCGCCGGACAGGTGAGCCAGGTCGTCGGGGATGACGTCCCCGCGCCGGGTCATGGCCTGCGCCCACAGCCGGCCGGCCCGGTAGGAGGAGCGCACCAGCGGCCCGGACAGCACGCCGAGGAACCCGATCTGCTCGGCCTCGGCGGCCAGCTGGACGAACTCCTCCGGGCGCACCCACCGCTCGACCGGGTGGTGGCGCACGCTCGGGCGCAGGTACTGGGTGATCGTGATGAGGTCCGTGCCCGCGTCGTGCAGGGACTGCAGCGCCTCCACGACCTCCTCGTACGTCTCGCCCATCCCGAGGATGAGGTTGGACTTGGTGACGAAGCCGTCCTCGTGCGCGGAGGTCAGCACCGACAGCGAGCGCTCGAAGCGGAAGCCCGGCCGGATCCGCTTGAAGATCCGCGGGACCGTCTCGACGTTGTGGGCGAGCACCTCGGGGCGGGAGGAGAAGACCTCGGCGAGCTGGGCCGGGTCGGCGTCGAAGTCCGGGATCAGCAGCTCCACGCCGGTGCCCGGGCTCATCGCGTGGATCTGGCGGACCGTCTCGGCGTACAGCCACGCGCCGCCGTCCGGGAGGTCGTCGCGGGCGACACCGGTGATCGTGGAGTAGCGCAGCCCCATGGAGCGCACGGACTCGGCGACGCGGCGGGGCTCGTCGGCGTCGAAGGCGGCCGGGCGCCCGGTGTCGATCTGGCAGAAGTCGCAGCGGCGGGTGCACTGGTCGCCGCCGATGAGAAAGGTGGCCTCGCGGTCCTCCCAGCACTCGAAGATGTTGGGGCAGCCGGCCTCCTCGCAGACCGTGTGCAGCCCCTCCTTCTTCACCAGCGCCTTCAGCCCGGTGTACTCCGGGCCCATCCGGGCCCGGGTCTTGATCCACTCGGGCTTCTTCTCGATGGGCGTGGCGGCGTTGCGCGCCTCGACGCGCAGCATCCGGCGTCCTTCTGGGGCCAGGGTCACGGCGTCAGGCTACGCCTGTGCCGTCCCCGTCCTGCCGTGCTGTGGCGGGAGCTGGGCGCGGGGGGCGAGGCTGGGGGCGTGACCGAGCGCAAGCCGCCCCAGGTGCGCTTCGAGGACTGGGTCGAGCGCCAGATCCGCACCGCCCAGGAGCGCGGCGCCTTCGACGACCTCCCCGGTGCGGGCAAGCCGATCCCGAACCTCGACAAGCCGATGACCACGGCGGAGTGGGCCGTGGAGTGGGCGCGGCGCGAGGAGGCCGACCTCACCGCCGCGCTCCCGCTGTCCCTGGCCCTGCGCCGCGAGCGCGAGGACCTGCTCGCGCTCGCGGCGGCGCAGGGCTCGGAGGCCCAGGTGCGCTCCCTCGTCGAGAGCTTCAACGCCCGGCTGCGCGCGGCCTACCTGCGCCCGGCCGACGGCCCGCCGCT
>NZ_JBZYWI010000050.1:0-20348 GCF_058932755.1 Quadrisphaera sp. DVD1 | reverse complement strand
GTCCGCGAGCAGGACGGCGACGGGGGCGCCGGAGCCGCCCGCGGCGGCGACGCCGTCGGCCACGGCCGCGAGCAGGCCCGCACCCGGACGCCGCTCGGGCACCACCACCGCGCCGAGCGCCGCGGTCAGGGCCGCCGCCTCCGGGTCGGCGGTGACCACCCAGGCGCGCCCCACCCGGGAGGCGCCGAGGACGGCGTCCAGGCAGTCCAGCGCGAGGGCGAGCGCGAGGCCCGGCACCTCCCCGGTCAGCGGCTCCAGCCGGCTCTTGGCCCGCGGCCCGCCCTTGACCGGCAGGACCACCTGCCACGGCGTCCCGCGGGGCGTCCCGGAGGGCGCGGGAGGGACCGGGAGCACCGCTCGATCCTGCCAGGCGTCAGGAGCGCTCGGTGCAGCCGCTAGCCTGACCGACCGTGGTGCTCCAGCGCGGGATCGGCCTGACGTTCAACACCGCAGCGCTGGTGCTCCGACCGCCGCTGCGGCTGCTGTCGTCCCGTCGCTGGCGCGGCGCCGAGCGGCTGCCCCGCTCCGGCGGGTTCGTCGTGGCGGCCAACCACGTCTCCTGGGCCGACCCGGTGACCCTCGGGGACTTCCTCGTGGCCCAGGGCCTGCAGCCGCGGATCCTCGCCAAGCAGGCGCTGTTCGAGGTCCCGGTGCTCAAGCAGGTGCTGCACGGGATCGGTGCGGTGCCGGTGCTGCGCGGGTCCGCCGACGCCGGCCGCGCGCTGGCCGCGGCGCAGGACGCCGTCCGCGCGGGGGAGTGCGTGGTCATCTACCCCGACGGCACCCTGACCAAGGACCCCGAGGGCTGGCCCATGGTGGGCAAGACCGGTGCGGCCCGGGTGGCGCTGACCACCGGCGTCCCGGTGGTCCCGGTCGCCAGCTGGGGGGCCCACCTCCTGCTCCCGCGCACGGGGCGCCCGCGCCTGTGGCCCCGGCCGCGGATGGAGGTGCTGGTCGGCGACCCGGTCGACCTGTCGCCCTGGGAGGGCCGGCCGCTGACCGCCGAGGTGCTGCGCCAGGCCACCGACGCCGTCGTGGACGCCGTCGCGGCCCTGCTGGCCGAGCTGCGCGGCGTCCCCGCGCCGCCGCGCTGGGACCCGCGCACGGGCGCGCGCCAGGCCCTGCCCGAGCCCCGCGGCGAGCAGCCGTGAGCGGCCGCCGGATCGCCGTCCTCGGGGCGGGCAGCTGGGGCACCACGTTCGCCCAGGTGCTGCTGGACGCCGACCCCGAGGCGCGCGTCGCGCTGTGGGCCCGCCGGCCCGAGGTGGCGCGCGAGGTCACCGAGGACCACGCGAACTCCGCCTACCTGCCCGGCGTGCGCCTGCCCGACGCCCTGGAGGCGAGCGCCGACGCCGCTGCGGTGCTCGAGGGCGCCGAGGTCGTCGTCCTCGCCGTCCCGGTGCAGCAGCTGCGCGCGACCCTGGAGGCGCACTCCGCGGCGCTGCCGCCCGACGCCACGTTCGTCAGCCTGCTCAAGGGGCTGGAGGCCGGCTCCCACCTGCGGGTCAGCCAGCTCGTCGAGCAGGCGCTGGGGCCGGTGCCGATGGCCGTGGTCTCGGGCCCGAACCTGGCGCGCGAGATCGCCGAGCGCCGGCCCACCGCGACCGTCGTGGCCGCCCGCGACGACGAGGTGGCCAACCGCATCGCCGCCGCGTGCGCGACGTCGTACTTCCGCCCCTTCACCTCGCACGACGTCATCGGCGTCGAGCTCGCCGGGGCGGTGAAGAACCTGCTGGCGGTCGCCGTGGGGCTGGCCGAGGGGCTGGCGCTGGGCGACAACGCCAAGGCGTCCGTGGTGGCGCTCGGCCTGGCCGAGACGGCCCGGCTCGTCAGCGCCATGGGCGGCTCCGCCACCACGGTCGCCGGGCTGGCCGGCGCCGGCGACGCCTACGCCACCTGCGCCTCCAGCCTCTCGCGCAACCACCGCCTGGGCGCCGGGCTGAGCCAGGGCAGGCCGCTGCAGGAGGTCCTGGACCACCTGGGAGGCACCGCCGAGGCCGTGGCGACGTCGCTGTCGGTCTCCGAGCTCGCGGCCAGCGTCGGGGTGCAGATGGCGATCGTCGAGCAGGTCACCGCGGTGCTGCACGCGGGCCGGCACCCGCACGAGGCGGCCGGCGTGCTGCTCTCCCAGCCGCTGCGCCGCGAGTTCGCCTGAGGGCCCGAACCGGTTCGGCAGAGGTCTTCCCACGCGTCGCGCGCCGGGAGTAGCGTCCCCGCGAGATCGCCGGGCAGCGGAGCCCGGCGACGCTCACCGACGAAGGAGTCGATGTGCGCAGACGCGTCCTCAGCGCGGCCCTGGTGTGCGCCACCCTCATCGCCACGGCGGGCTGCGGCTCGGACGGGGGCTCCGGCGGCGGGGGAGGTGACGGCGAGAGCATCACCTACTGGGCCAGCAACCAGGGCACCAGCCTCCAGAACGACGTCGACGTCCTGACCCCGGAGCTGGAGAAGTTCACCGAGCAGACCGGCATCGAGGTCGAGCTCGAGGTGATCCCGTGGGACAGCCTGCTCAACCGGATCCTCGCGGCCACCACGTCCGGCGAGGCGCCCGACGTGCTCAACATCGGCAACACCTGGTCGGCCTCGCTGCAGGCCACCGGGGCGTTCCTGCCCTTCGACGACGAGGCGTTCGAGGCCATCGGCGGCGAGGACAAGTTCCTCGAGACTTCCCTGAGCTCGACCGGCGCGGAGGGCGAGACCCCGACGTCGGTGCCCGTCTACGGGCTCGCGTACGCGATGTTCTACAACAAGCAGGTCTTCGCCGACGCCGGGATCACCGAGCCGCCCACGACGTGGCAGGGCGTGCTGGACGCCGGCAAGCAGATCACCGACCCCGCCGCCGACGTCTGGGGCATGACGGTCGCCGGCTCGAGCTACACCGAGAACGCGCACTTCGCCTTCATCTTCGGCAAGCAGCACGGCGCCGACTTCATCGACGAGCAGGGCGAGGCGAACTTCACCACGCCCGAGGCCATCGCCGCGATCAAGCAGTACACCGACCTCATGGCCACCGAGGGGATCGTCAACCCGAGCGCCGCGCAGAACGCCACGACCAACGAGGCGGTGGCCGACTTCACCTCGGGCAAGGCCGGGATGATCATGGCGCAGAACAACACCGAGGCGTCGCTGGCGTCCAACGGGATGGCGCCGGAGGACTACGGCGTCATCCCGATCCCCTTCCCGGAGCCGATGCCGGCCGGCGGCGAGCGCGTCAACAGCCACGTCGCGGGCATCAACATGTCGGTCTTCGCCGACGGCAACACCGAGGCCGGCCTGCAGCTCGTCGAGTTCATGACCAGCCCCGAGGAGCAGGTCATCCTCAACAAGGCCTTCGGGTCGCTGCCGGTGGTCGCCGAGGCCCAGGAGGACGAGGCGTTCCAGACGCCCAACCTCGAGGTCTACAACCAGGTGCTGGCCGAGACGGCCGCGGCGCTGCCCATGATCCCGAACGAGAGCCAGTTCGAGACGACGGTCGGCCAGGCGATGAACGACCTCTTCGCCCGCGCGGCGACCGGCCAGCCGGTGACCGAGGCGGAGATCGGCGACGCCATGGAGAGCGCCCAGCAGCAGATGGCCAGCGGGAGCTGACACCCCATGGCGGTCACAGCCCACTCCGGGCCGTCCGCGCCGAGCGCCGCCGGCTCCGGGGCCCCGCAGCAGCGGGACCCCGGGGCCGACCGGCGCCCGCGCCGGCCCCTCGGCCTGCGGGCCCTGCCCTACCTGCTCGTCCTCCCCGCGGTGGTCTTCGAGCTGCTCGTCCACGTGATCCCGATGCTCGCCGGGGTCTACATGTCCACCCTCGAGCTCACCCAGTTCTTCCTGAGGCGGTGGCTCGAGGCGCCCAGCGCGGGGCTGCAGAACTACCGCGTCGCCGTCGACGTCGACGGCGCCGTGGGGGAGGCGCTCCTGCGCTCCTTCGGGGTGACCGTGGCGTTCGCGCTGGCCAGCGTGGCGCTGTCCTGGTCGCTGGGGATGCTCGGCGCGGTCCTGCTGCAGCGCTCCTTCCGCGGCAGGGGCCTGCTGCGGACCCTGTTCCTCGTGCCCTACGCGCTGCCCGTCTACGCCGGCGTGATCACCTGGAAGTTCATGCTCGACCGCGACACGGGCATGGTGAACACGCTGCTGGACCAGCTCGGGGTCACCGACGGGACGACGTTCTGGCTGATCGGCAACAACGCCTTCGCGAGCATCGTGGCGGTCTCGGTCTGGCGCCTGTGGCCGTTCGCGTTCCTCGCCCTCATGGCCGGCCTGCAGTCCATCCCCGACCAGATCTACGAGGCGGCGGCCGTGGACGGCGCGGGGCCCTGGCAGCAGTTCCGGCACTTCACGCTGCCGATGCTGCACCCGGTGAACCTCGTCCTGGTGCTCGTGCTCTTCCTGTGGACGTTCAACGACTTCAACGTCCCGTACATCCTCTTCTCCCAGTCGGTGCCGCCCTCGGCGGACCTGCTGGCCATCCACATCTACGACGCCTCGTTCCTCACCTGGAACTTCGGCCTCGGCTCGGCGATGTCCGTGCTGCTCCTGCTGTTCCTGCTCGTGGTGACGTCCGTGTACCTGCTCGTGAACCGGAGGGCTGACCGTGCATGAGAGCCGGGGGTTCAAGGTCTTCCGCGTGGTGGGGCTGACCGGCCTCGCGCTCTTCACCGTGGCGCCCATCTACGTCATGGTGGTCAGCTCGCTCAAGCCCCTGGGCGACGTCCAGGGGCAGTTCACCTGGTTCCCCAGCACGCTCACGCTGGAGCCGTTCGTCGACATCTGGTCGACGATCCCGCTGGGGCAGTACTTCCTCAACAGCGCCATCGTGGCGGTGTGCGCCACCGTCGCCTCGGTGGCCCTGGCGATCTTCGCCGCCTACGCGATCAGCCGGTACCGGTTCCGGGGCCGCGAGCCGTTCCGGATCACCGTGCTCTCGACCCAGATGTTCCCGGGCATCCTCTTCCTGCTGCCGCTGTACCTGATCCTCGTGCAGATCGGCCAGCTCATCGACTACCCGCTCCAGGGCAGCCGCATCGGGCTGATCATCACGTACCTGACCTTCTCGATGCCGTTCGCCATCTGGATGCTCGTCGGGTACCTCGACTCGATCCCGCGCGAGCTCGACGAGGCCGCCCACGTCGACGGCGCCGGCCCGATGAGCACCCTGTTCCGGATCATCCTGCCGAGCGCGGCGCCGGGCATCGCGGCGGTGTCGATCTACTCGTTCATGACCGCGTGGGGCGAGACGCTGTTCGCCTCGGTCATGACGACGTCGGACACCCGCACCCTCGCGATCGGGCTGCGGGAGTACTCCACCCAGATCAACGTCTACTGGAACGAGGTGATGGCGGCCTCGATCGTCGTGAGCGTGCCCGTCGTCGTGGGCTTCCTGCTCCTGCAGCGCTACCTCGTCGCCGGGCTCACCGCGGGTGCCGTGAAGTGACGTCGAGGGCCTGGGTGAGGTCGGCCCAGAGGTCCTCGACGTCCTCGACCCCCACCGACAGGCGCACGAGGGACTCCGGGGTGACCGCCGGCTCGTTGGCGTGGCGGCGGCGGCGCTCCAGGGTCGACTCGACCCCGCCCAGGCTCGTGGCCGGCGTCCACAGGCGCGTGGCGCCCTGCAGGGCGTCGGCCGCGGCCGCGCCGCCGGGCAGCTCGATCGAGATGATCGAGCCGTAGCCGCTCATCTGCGCGCTGGCCAGGGCGTGCCCCGGGTCGTCGGGCAGGGAGGGGTGGCGCACCCGTGAGCAGGCGGGGTGCTCGGCCAGGCGCTGCGCCAGGACGAGCGCGCTGGCCTGCGAGCGCTCGACCCGCAGGTGCAGGGTGCGCAGGCCGCGCAGCGCCAGCCAGGCCTCGAACGGGCCCGGGATCGCCCCGTGCAGCGTCCGGTGGCGGTGCAGGGTGCCCAGCAGGTCGGGGTCGGCGGTGGCGACCGCGCCGAGCAGCACGTCGGAGTGGCCGGAGAGGTACTTCGTCACCGAGTGCACGACGACGTCGGCGCCGAGGACGAGCGGGCGCTGCACGAGCGGGGTGGCGAAGGTGTTGTCGACGACGACCAGCGCCCCGGCCGCGCGCCCGGCCGCGCTCAGCGCCCGCAGGTCGGCGACCTCCAGCAGCGGGTTGGTGGGCGACTCCAGCCACAGCAGGTCCGCGCCGTCGAGGGCCGCGGTGACCGCGGCGACGTCCGTGACGTCCACGTAGCGCCGGCGCAGGCGGCCCGAGGCCTCGTGCTCGTCGAGCAGCGCCAGGGTGGTGTTGTACGAGCCGGCGGGCGCGACGACGAGCCCGCCGACCGGCGTCAGCTCGACCACCGCCGAGACCGCGGCCATCCCGGAGGCGAAGACCCGCGCCGGGGCGCCCTCGAGCGCGCCGAGGGCCTCCTCCAGCGCCTCCCACGTGGGGTTGGCGAAGCGCGCGTAGCCGCGGGCGCCCGGCTCGGTCGAGGCGACGTAGGTGGAGGTGAGCACGAGGTCGGGGTTCAGCGGGGCGTCCGGCACCCTGGCGGGGCGTCCGGCGACCACCGCGAGGGTGGAGGGGGCCAGCGGGCGGCCGGGGCTGTCGGGGGTCGAGGCGTCCACCCGCGCGAGGCTAGTCGGGAGCGGGGGCCCGGCCCGGCTAGGGTCGCCCGCCATGAGCGCTGCCACTCCCCGGCCCCGGGTCGCCGTCGTCTTCGGAGGCCGATCGGGCGAGCACGCCATCAGCTGCGCCACCGCGGCCGGCGTGCTCGGCGCCCTCGACCGCGAGGTCTGGGACGTCGTCCCGGTCGGCGTCACGCCCAGCGGGCGCTGGGTGCTGGCCTCCGACGACCCCGACCGCTGGCGGATCACCGACGGGCGCCTGCCCGAGGTGGGCGCCGACGAGGGCCCGCAGGTGCTCGTGCCCACCGACACCGACGCGCGCGACCTGCTCGTCCTCGAGCCCGGTGAGGTGCCCCGGGTGCTCGGCGCCGTCGACGTCGTCCTGCCGCTGCTGCACGGCCCGTACGGCGAGGACGGCACGCTGCAGGGCCTGCTCGAGCTCGGCGACGTCCGCTACGCCGGCTCCGGCGTCCTCGCCTCGGCGGTGGGGATGGACAAGCACTTCACGAAGACCGTGCTGGCCGGGGCCGGCCTGGCCGTCGGCCGCTGGGTGGCGCTGGCGGCGGGGGCCTGGGCCGCCGACCCCGAGGGCTCCCGCGCCCGGGTCGAGGCGCTCGGCTGGCCGGTGTTCGTCAAGCCCGCCCGCGCCGGCTCCAGCCTGGGGATCACCAAGGTCGACGGTCCCGAGGGCCTCGCCGACGCCGTGGCGGAGGCCGAGCGCCACGACCCCCGCGTGGTCGTCGAGGCCGCGGTCTCGGGGGCGCGGGAGATCGAGGTCGGCGTCCTCCAGCAGGTCGGCGCGGTGGGGCGCGGGACGCCGATGACCTCGGTGCCCGGCGAGGTCGTCGTCGGGGCCGGGCGCGACTTCTACGACTTCGAGGCCAAGTACCTCGACGCCGACGCCGTCGACCTGCTGTGCCCGGCGCCGCTGGACGACGAGCAGGTGGCGCGCGTGCAGGCGCTCGCGGTCGCGGCCTTCGAGGCGCTCGGCGCCGAGGGCCTGGCCCGCGTCGACCTCTTCCTCACCGACGACGGCGAGCTCCTCGTGAACGAGGTGAACACGATGCCCGGCTTCACCCAGGCGTCGATGTTCCCGCGGCTGTGGGCGGCGTCCGGGCTGGACTACCCGGCGCTGCTCGACCACCTGCTGCGCCAGGCGGCGGCCCGGCCGGTCGGGCTGCGCTGAGCCCGACCGGCCGGGCGCCCCGCTACGGGACGAGGTACCCGGCGGCGGTGTAGAGGCGGTACCACTCGGGCCGGGTGAGGCGCAGCTCCGAGCCGGCGGCGGCCTCGCGCACGCGCTCGGGCTTCGTGGTGCCGAGCACGACCTGCAGGTCGGCGGGGTGGCGCGTGATCCACGCGGTGGCGATCCCGGTCGGTGTCACGTCGTACTTCGCGGCGAGCTCGTCGAGCACGTCGTTGAGCTCGGCGTAGTGCTCGCGGTCGCCGAGGAAGACGCCGGTGAAGAAGCCGGCCTGGAACGGCGACCACGCCTGCAGGGTGATGCCCTTCAGGCGGGAGTAGTCGAGGATGCCGCCGTCGCGGTCGACCGACTGCGCCAGCTCCTGCATGTTCGACGCCACACCGCTGGCGATGATCGGCGCGTGCGTGATGCTCAGCTGCACCTGGTCGAAGGCCAGCGGCTGCTCGACCGCGGTCTTGAGCAGCTCGATCTGGGCGGGCGTGTGGTTGGAGACGCCGAAGTGGCGCACCTTGCCGGCTGCGGAGAGCTGGTCGAACGCGGCGGCGACCTCCTCCGGCTCCACGAGGGCGTCGGGGCGGTGCAGCAGGAGCACGTCGAGGTGGTCGGTGCGCAGGGCCGCCAGCGAGGCGTCGACGGACTCGAGGATGTGCTCGGTGGAGAAGTCGAAGTAGCCGTCGCGGATGCCGACCTTCGACTGGAGCTGGACCGCCTCGCGCTCGCTCGGGCTGAAGGTGATGGCGTCGCCGAAGCGCCGCTCGCAGAGGTGGTCGCCGCCGTAGACGTCGGCGTGGTCGAACATCGTCACCCCGACCTCGCGGGCGGTGCCGACGAGGGTGCGGATCTGGTCGTCGTCGAGGTCCGTGATCCGCATGAGCCCGAGGACGACGTTGCCGGCCTCGAGGTCGGTCTGGGGGAGTCGCAGGGTCTTCATGCCTCCCATCCTGTCGAGCCGCGTCCCGGAGCGCCCACGGGGCCGAGTCCCGCCCCGGCGCGGACCTCCCCGACGAGCTCCTCGAGGACGTCCTCGAGGGCGACGACGCCGAGCACCTCGTCGTCGGCGTCGACCACCCGGGCCAGGTGGGCCCCGGACCGCTGCATCGTGCGCAGCACGACGCGCAGGGGGTCGCTGGCGGAGACGGTGGTGAGGTCGCGCAGGTAGCGCCGGGGGACCGGTGCGGCGCGCACGTCGTCGTCGGCGGTGAGGACGTCCTTGACGTGGACGTAGCCGGTGAGGACGCCGTCGGGCCGCTGCACGGGGTAGCGGGAGTACCCGGTGCGGGCGGCCACCTCCTCGACCTGCGCCACGGTGACCCCCTCGGGCAGCACGGTGAGGGCCTCCACCGGCAGCAGGACGCTGGCCGACGTGCGGTCGGCGAAGCCGAGGGCCCCCAGGGCGAGGCTCTCCTCGCCCTCCTCCAGCAGCCCCTCGCGGCGGGACTCCTCCACGAAGTCGGAGACCTCGTCGCGGGTGAAGGAGCTCGTGACCTCGTCCTTGGGCTCGACCCCGACCAGGCGCAGCACGCGGTTGGCGACCCAGCTGGTCACCACGACCACCGGGTGCAGCACCCGGGCGAAGACCACGAGCACGGGGGTGAGGACCAGCGCGGCGCGGTCGGGCCCGGCGAGCGCGAGGTTCTTGGGCACCATCTCGCCGACGACGACGTGGAGGTGGACCACGACGGCGAGGGCGATGACGAAGGCGGCGGGGTGCAGGAGCTCCTCCGGCACGCCGAGGGCGGCGAAGGGGCGCTCGAGCTGGTGGGCCACCGCCGGCTCCCCGATCGAGCCCAGCCCCAGGGAGCACAGGGTGATGCCGAGCTGGGCGGCGGCCATCATCAGGGAGACGCGCTCCATGGCGCGCAGCGTGGTGCGGGCGGCGCGGCTGCCGGCGGCCGCCCGGGGCTCGATCGCCGAGCGGCGCGCGGAGATCAGCGCGAACTCGGCCCCGACGAAGAAGGCGTTGAGCAGCAGCAGGACGACGGCCAGGGCGATGGCCACGGCGTCGCTCACGAGGGGCCCTCCTGCGCGGAGGAGGGACGGGCCGGCTGGTCGCGCAGGAGCGTCGCGCGCAGCGTGGCCACGCGCAGCCCGTCCACCGCGTCGACCCTGAGGGCGACCGCCCGCACCGGCGGCGCGGCCGGGGCGTCGTCCTCGCGCCCGGGCACCGGCGCCCGGACGTCGACCTCCACGGCGTCCCCGACGCCGGGCACGCGCCCGAGGTGCTCGGTGACCAGGCCCGCGATGGTCTCGTAGTCCCCGCCCTCGGGCAGGGTCACGCCGAGGTGCCTGCTGGCCTCGTCGGGCCGCAGCAGCCCGGAGAGCAGCCAGTCCCCTCCGGGGACCCGGCGGGCCGACGGCGCCTCGACGTCGTGCTCGTCGACGACCTCGCCCACGATCTCCTCGATGAGGTCCTCCAGCGTGGCCACGCCGGCGACCCCGCCGAACTCGTCGACGACCACGGCCAGCTGCAGCGCGCTGGCCTTCAGGCGGTCGAGCAGCGCGTCCAGGTGCAGCGTCTCGGGCACGAGGAGCGGGGCCTCGGCGACGTCCGCGAGCCTCACCGAGGAGCGCTGCGCGGGCGGCGTCAGGAGGACCCGGCGGGCGTGGACGACGCCGACCAGCTCGTCGATGCCGCCGGCGATGACGGGGAAGCGGGAGCGCCCGGTGGCGTGCACGGCGTGGAGGAGGTCCACCAGCGTGTCGTCGGCGTGCAGGGCGTGGACCCGCACGCGGGGGGTCATCACGTCCTGGGCCCGCCGGTCGGCGAAGGCGAGCGAGCGCTGGACGAGCACCGCCGTCTCCGACTCCAGGGTGCCCTGCTCGGCGGACCGCCGGACCAGGGACAGCAGCTCGTCGGCCGAGCGGGCGGAGGCCAGCTCCTCCTGCGGCTCGACTCCGAAGAGCCCGCGCAGCAGGGCGTCCGCCGTCCCGTTCAGCGCGCGGATCGGCAGGGCCATGACCCGGGTGAACCCCCGCTGGAACCCCTGGACGGCGTTCGCGGTGCGCAGCGGCAGGGCGATGGCGAGGTTCTTCGGCACCAGCTCGCCGAAGACCATCGTCAGGAGGGTGGAGAGCGCCAGGGCGAGGGCGATCGAGACCGCGGTGGCGCCCCCGGAGGGCAGCCCGGCCGCCTCCAGCGGGCCGTGCAGCAGGCGCCCGATCGCCGGCTCGGCCAGGAAGCCGATCGCGAGGTTGGTGGCGGTGATGCCCACCTGGGCCCCGGACAGCTGCGTCGAGAGGTGCTCCAGCGCCCTCTGGGTCCCGCGGGCGCGGCGGTCCCCGCCCTCGGCGGCGCGGGTGACGGCGGCGCGGTCCACCGTGAGGAAGGCGAACTCCGCAGCGACGAAGACCCCGCACGCCGCGACGAGCACGAGCGCGGCCAGGAGCAGCAGCACCTCGGTCATGGCGCGCTCCGCCCCTCCCGCGGCGCGGGGCCGCGGTCAGCGGGGCGCTCGGACCGGTGGTCCACAGGACCGTCCGGTGGGTCGTCGCACAAGGCGGCGGTCAGCTCCTCGGTTCGCGGCGCGGCGGAGCGGAGGACTCTAGCGGCAGGACCTGGGTCCCGGCAGCGCTCAGGTGCAGGCGCGCTGCTGCTCGACGGTGGCGACGGCCTCGGCCACGTCCAGCGGTGCGGTGGCGGTGACCTCGGCGACGTCGGGCATCGACAGCTCGACCGCGGGCACCCGCCCGTAGGTCGTCCAGACCACCCGCCCGTCCTGCGGCGGGGAGACGACCCAGTCGACGGAGGTGCCGTCAGGGGCCTCGACGACCTGGCACGGGTCGGACGTCGGCCCGGCGACCTCGACCCCGCAGCGCAGGACGACGGGCGGCTCGCCCCAGGCGGCGCTGCCCTGGGAGGTGGTGTCGCGGCGCTCGCCGCCGGCGACCTGGTCGGGCAGGGCCTGGAAGACCGCGGCGCAGACCGGGTCGGCCCCCTCGGGCGCCGGGTCGACCTGGACCGCGGAGGAGCAGCCGGCCAGGGCGCCGAGCACGGCGCCGGTCACCAGCAGGGTGCGCAGGCGGGAGGCCGGGCGGGTCACTCGCCCATGATCGCGCAGGTGACCGTGCGGGTGATGCCCGGGACCCCGGAGATGGCCTTCATGACGAGCGACCCCAGCTCGTCGACGCCCACGGCGCTCACCCGCACGACGACGTCGTAGGGGCCGGCCACGCTCTCCGACAGCAGCACCCCGTCGAGCCGGGCCACCGCCCGGGCGACCTCCGCGGCCCGCCCCACCTCGGTCTGCACCAGCACGTAGGCCTCGACCATCGCCCGCTCCTCGTCGCTCCATCGCGCAGCAGCACCCCCGCCACCGCGGGCCGGCGGCGCCGGGGCGGTGGGATCGCGTCACGCTACCGTGCGCGCGTGCCCTCCGACCCCTCCGCGAGCCGGCCGATCGGCGCGCTGGGCGAGGCCGGGCTGCTGGCGCGCCTGCTGCCGCGGATGCCCGCGGGCCCGGCGGCCCTGCTCGGTCCCGGTGACGACGCCGCCGTGGTGGCGGCTCCCGACGGCCGCGTCGTGGCCACCGCCGACCTGCTCGTGGAGGGCCGCGACTTCCGCCGCGACTGGTCCAGCGCGGCCGACGTCGGGTGGAAGGCCGCCGTGCAGAACCTCGCCGACGTGGCGGCGATGGGGGCGGTGCCCACCGGGCTCCTCGTCTCCCTCGCCGCCCCGGAGGACCTCCCGGTCGCCTGGCTGGAGGGCCTGGCCGACGGGCTCGCGGCCTGCTGCGCCGCAGCGGGCACCGGTGTCGTCGGCGGCGACCTGTCCGGGGCCCGGGAGGTCGTCGTGGCCGTCACCGCGCTCGGCGACCTGCAGGGCCGCGCCCCGGTGCGCCGCGACGGCGCCCGGCCCGGGGACGTCGTCGCCCTCGCCGGGGTGGTGGGCCCCTCCGCCGCGGGCCTGGAGCTGCTGCTGGCCGGCCGCCCCGAGGTGGCCCCGGACCTCGTCGCCGCGCACCGGCGTCCGGACCCGCCGCTCGCGGCCGGCCGCGCCGCGGCGCTCGCCGGGGCCACGGCGATGATGGACGTCAGCGACGGCCTGGGCGCGGACCTCGGCCGGCTCGCGGCGGCGTCCGGGGTGCACGTCGACGTCGACGACACCGCCCGCGCGGCGCTGCGCGAGGCGCTGCTGCCCGCGGCGCAGGCGCTGGTGGGGGAGGAGCGCTCCTGGGACCTCGCGTCGCGCTGGGTGCTCTCCGGCGGCGAGGACCACGCCCTGGTGGCGTGCTTCCCGCCGGGCGCCGTCCTGCCCGAGCCGTTCGTGCGGATCGGGGACGTGCTGCCGGTGCGCGACGGCTGGCCGGCCGTGACCGTCAACGGGATCGAGGACGAGCAGCTCGGCGGCTGGGACCACTTCGCCTGACGCCGGCCGCGCCGCGCACCCGGGGCCGGACGCAGCAGCGCCCGCCGGGCCGGAGCCGGGCGGGCGCTGCAGGTGGTGCTGGGGTCTGCTGCGATCAGCGGGTGACCTTGCCGGCCTTCAGGCAGGAGGTGCACACGTTCACGCGCTTGGGGGTCACGCCGTTGACCATCGTCCGCACCCGCTGGATGTTCGGGTCGAAGCGGCGCTTGGTGCGCCGGTGGGAGTGCGAGATGTTGTGGCCGAACCCCGGCCCCTTGCCGCAGACGTCGCAGGTGGCAGCCACAGTGTTCTCCAGTGCTCTCGGGGCGTGCAGGAGCCCGGTGCACACCGGGCGGTCACCCCACGATAGCCGAGGCGCGGGCCCGCGGTGAACTCCGGCACTCGCGCGCGCGGTCCGTCGGTGGCGGCTGGCAGGCTCGGGGGCGTGTCCCGCCTGCACGTGCCGCTGCGCTCCGAGCTCGGAGCGCGCACCGCCACGGCCCTGGAGAAGCACCTGGGGATGCGCACGGTGGGCGACCTCCTGCGCCACTACCCGCGCCGCTGGGCCCCGCGCGGCGAGCTGACCGCCCTGTCCGAGCTGCGCGAGGGCGACCTCGCCACGGTGGTCGCCGAGGTCTCCCGCTGCACCGCCCGGCCGATGCGCCAGCGCCGCGGCCAGCTGCTGGAGGCCGTGGCCACGGACGGCGTCGGCTCGGTGCGGGTGACCTTCTTCCTCGCCCACGCCGGGCAGGTCAAGCACGTCCAGGGCCAGCTCTCCCCGGGGCGACGGGTGATGTTCGCCGGCAAGGTCGAGCGGTACGGGGGCGATCTCCAGCTCGTCCAGCCGCAGTTCGAGCTGCTCGACGAGGGCTTCACCGAGGAGGAGGCGCGGGCGCGCGCCGCCGAGCTCATCCCGATCTACCCGGCCACGGCGAAGGTGCCGTCGTGGAGCATCGCGCGGTCGGTGCGCCTCGTCCTCGACACCCTCGACGACGCCGACGCGCCCGACCCGCTGCCGCAGGAGGTCCGCGAGCGCCGGGGGCTGCCCGGCCTGGTCGAGGCGCTGCGCCTGCTGCACGCCCCGACCGACCTCGCCCAGACCCGCCGGGCGACCGAGCGCTTCAAGTACGAGGAGGCGTTCGTCCTCCAGGTGGTGCTCGCCCAGCGCCGCGTCGCGGCCTCGGCGCTGCCGGCCAGCCCCTACCCGCGCCGCGAGGGCGGGCTGCTGGCCACCTTCGACGAGCGGCTGCCGTTCACCCTCACCGCCGGCCAGCGCCAGGTGGGGGAGGAGATCGCCGACGACCTCGCCCGCACCACGCCGATGAACCGGCTGCTGCAGGGCGAGGTCGGCTCGGGCAAGACCCTCGTGGCGCTGCGGGCGATGCTCCAGGTCGTCGACGCCGGCGCCCAGGCGGCGCTGCTCGCCCCGACCGAGGTGCTGGCCGTCCAGCACCACCGCTCCCTCGTCGCCGCCCTGGGCGACCTCGCCCGCGGCGGCCAGCTCGGCGGCGACGTGCGGGGCACGCGCGTGACCCTGCTGACCGGCTCGATGTCCGCGCCGGCGCGGCGCCGCGCGCTGCTGGAGATCACCACGGGCGAGGCCGGGATCGTCGTCGGCACCCACGCGCTGATCCAGGACGCGGTGGACTTCTTCGACCTCGGCCTGGTCGTCGTCGACGAGCAGCACCGCTTCGGCGTCGAGCAGCGCGACGCCCTGCGCGCCAAGTCCGGCACCCCGCCGCACGCGCTCGTCATGACGGCGACGCCGATCCCCCGCACGGTGGCGATGACGGTCTTCGGCGACCTGGAGGTCTCCACCCTCACCGAGCTGCCGGCCGGCCGGTCGCCGATCACCACCGTCGTGGTGCCCACCCAGTGGCCCGCCTACGTCGAGCGCAGCTGGGCGCGGCTGCGCGAGGAGGTCCTGGCCGGGCGGCAGGCCTACGTCGTGTGCCCGCGGATCGGCGGGGAGCAGGGCGGCGACGGCGCGGTCGGCGCCGAGGGGGAGGCCGACGTCGGGCCCGGCGGCGAGCCGGGCACGGAGCGCCAGCGGCCGGGCCTGGCGGCCGTGGAGGTGCTGGAGCAGCTGAGGGAGAACCCCGCCACGGCCGACCTCCGCCTGGCCCTGCTCCACGGCCGCCTGCCCTCGGAGGAGAAGGACGCCGTCATGAGCGCCTTCGCCGCGGGGGAGGTGGACGTGCTCGTGGCGACCACGGTGGTCGAGGTGGGCGTCGACGTCCCCAACGCCACCGTCATGGTGATCATGGACGCCGACCGGTTCGGCCTCTCCCAGCTGCACCAGCTGCGCGGGCGGATCGGGCGCGGCGGCCACGCGGGCCTGTGCCTGCTCGTCACCGAGACGGCCGACGAGTCGCGCCAGACCCGGCTGCGGCAGGTCTCGGAGACCGCGGACGGCTTCGCCCTGGCCCAGCTCGACCTCGAGGGACGGCGCGAGGGCGACGTCCTCGGCGCCGCCCAGTCCGGGCGCCAGACCTCCCTGCGCCTGCTGCGGGTGACCCGCGACGAGGACGTCATCGCCCGCGCCCGCGAGGACGCCACCGCCCTCGTCGCGGACGACCCCCAGCTCGACGGCCAGCCGCTGCTGGTGGGGGAGCTGCTCGCGATGGACGCCGAGCGCCAGGCCTACCTGGAGCGCGCGTGACCCGGATCATCGGCGGCAGCGCCGGCGGGCGGACGCTGGTCGTGCCCCGGGGCACCGCCACCCGGCCCACCTCCGACCGGGTGCGCGAGGCGCTGTTCTCCCGCCTGGAGCACACGGCCGACCTCGACGGCGCGCGCGTGCTCGACCTCTACGCCGGCTCGGGCGCCCTCGGCCTCGAGGCGGCCAGCCGCGGGGCCTCGCACGTGCTGCTCGTCGACTCCTCCTCCGCGGCGGTCGCGGCGATCCGCCGCAACGCCACCGCCCTGGCCCTGCCCGGCGTCGTCGTGCGCCCGGGCGCGGTGGGCGCGGCGCTCGCGGGCGAGCCCGACGCGCCCTACGACGTCGTGCTGCTCGACCCGCCGTACGACCTGCCCGAGGACTCCCTCGCCACCGCCCTGGAGCGCCTCGTGGCCGGGCGCTGGCTGGCCCCGGAGGCGGTCGTGGTCGTCGAGCGCAGCGCCCGCGGCTCCGAACCGGCCTGGCCGCCGGGCCTGGAGCGCTTCGGGGAGCGCCGCTACGGCGAGACGGTGCTCTGGTTCGCCGAGCCCGCGCCCGAGCCGGTCTAGGGTCGCGCCGTGCGCCGCTGCGTCTGCCCCGGATCCTTCGACCCCGTGACCGCCGGGCACCTCGACGTCATCACCCGGGCCGCGGCCCTCTTCGACGAGGTGGTCGTGGCCGTGGTGACCAACCCCGCCAAGGCTCCCGCCTTCGACGTCGCCGAGCGGGTCGTCATGCTCGGCGAGGCCCTCGCCGGCCACCCCGACCGCGAGCGGGTGCGGGTCGAGGCCGCCCCCCGCGGGCTGCTGGCCGACTACTGCCGCCAGGTGGGTGCCGTGGCCGTCGTCAAGGGCGTGCGCGGGCCCACCGACGTCGACCACGAGGCGCCCATGGCCGCGATGAACCGGCACCTCAGCGGGCTCGAGACGGTGCTCCTGCCGGCCGACCCGCGCTGGGCCCACGTGTCCTCCTCCCTGGTCAAGGAGGTCGCGGGCCTCGGTGGCGACGTCCGCGGCCTGGTGCCCGACGGCGTCCTGGCCCACCTCGCCCACCTCGCAGCGCGCCGCTGAGCGAGGACGATGGGGCGGTGCGCCTCCTCCTCGTCCGCCACGGCCAGACCTCCTCGAACGTCCGGCACCTGCTCGACACGCGCGTGCCCGGGCCGCCCCTGACCGACCTGGGCCGCGAGCAGGCCCTCGCCCTCGTGGAGCGGCTGTCCGGCGAGGGGGTCGGCTGCGTCGTCGCCTCCTCCCAGCGCCGCGCGCAGGAGACGGCGTCCCCGCTGGCGCGCGCCCTGGGGCTGCCCGTGCACGTGCGCGACGGCCTGCGCGAGGTCGCGGCCGGCGACCTCGAGATGCTCGGCGACGAGGGCTCCGTGCGGGCCTACCTCGAGGTCGTCGGGGCGTGGGCGGCCGGCGACCTCGACCGGCGCGTGCCCGGCGGCGAGGACGGGCACGCGTTCGCGGCCCGCTACGACGCGGCCGTCGCCGAGGCGGTCGACCTCGCTCGCGAGGCGGACGCCCGGGCGCTCGTCGTCGTCAGCCACGGCGCGGCCGTGCGGGCCTGGGCCGGCCTGCGGGCGGCCGGCCTCACCGCGGGCTTCGTCGTCGGGACCGGCCTGCTCAACACCGGCGTGGTCGTGCTGGAGGGCGACCCGGCGTCCGGGTGGGTCGCCCGGTCGTGGATGGGGGCGGCGGTGGAGCCCCGCACCACGGCCGCGGCCGGGGCCGGCCCGGCGGGGGAGCCGGCGCCGGGCTCGGTCTTCTGAGCGGCGCGGGACCGGGTACTCTGTCCAGTCGGCCCTGTCGCACTGCGTCGGGCCGAGGTCGCGCGGCCCCGCACCCGGGGCTGCCGGCGCCGCACCGCGACGTGAGGAACCATGAAGCAGCTCGACCTCCGCTCCCCGTTCGTCCTGGACACCCGTGACCTCGGACGAGCGCCGGGAGCCTCGCAGCGCCTCACGCGCACGGTGCCGGCTCCGGCCGACCTCGGCACCGAGGTGGTCGGCGTGCCCGAAGGCTCCGACCTCCAGCTCGAGCTGCTGCTGGAGTCGGTGATGGAGGGCGTCCTCGTGTCCGGCACGGTGCGAGGACGGACCGCTGGGGAGTGCGTGCGCTGCCTGGACGCCGTCGACCGCGAGCTCGACGTGCGCTTCCAGGAGCTGTTCGCCTTCCCCGGCAAGTCCTCCGCGGAGGACGAGGACGTGCACGAGCTGTCCGGGGACCACCTGGACCTCGAGCCCGTCCTGCGGGACGCAGTGGTGCCCTCGCTGCCGTTCCAGCCGGTGTGCCGAGACGACTGCCCGGGTCTGTGCTCCGAGTGCGGAGTGCACCTGGCGGACGACCCGGGCCACCAGCACGAGGACGTCGACCCCCGCTGGGCGGCGTTGCGCGACCTGACCGAGATCCAGACCGAGACCCAGAACGTGCGGCCCGACGGGCCCACCGACCCGAGGAGCTGACCGTGGCGGTCCCGAAGCGGAAGATGTCCCGCTCCAACACCCGGCACCGCCGTTCGCAGTGGAAGGCGCAGGCGGAGACCCTGTACACCACTGTCGAGAACGGCGCGACCACCTACGCCCGTCCCCACACCGCGCGCGTGGTGACCGGGGCCGACGGCACCCCCCTGTACCTGGAGTACAAGGGCCGCAAGGTCAAGGACCTCTGACCAAGCACTCCCGCCAGCAGCGCGGCGAGCCCTCCCGCGAGGAGGTGCGCGCCGCGCTGCTGTCGCGCCTGGGCACCCCGGTCGACGCCGACCTGCTCGACCAGGCGCTCGTCCACCGCTCCTGGGCGTACGAGAACGGCGGGGTCGCGACCAACGAGCGGCTGGAGTTCCTCGGGGACTCCGTGCTCGGGCTCGTGGTCACCGACGCCCTCTACCACCGCCACCCCGACCTGCCCGAGGGCCGGCTGGCGAAGCTGCGCGCGGCCGTGGTCAACATGCGCGCCCTCGCGGAGGTCGCCCGCGGCCTGGACCTGGGCGCGTGCGTGCGGCTCGGGCGCGGCGAGGAGGCGACCGGCGGCCGCGACAAGGCCTCGATCCTCGCCGACACGACCGAGGCCGTGATCGGCGCCGCGTACCTCTCCAGCGGCATCGACGCCGCCCGCGAGCTCGTGCTGCGCCTCGTCGGCCCCCTCCTCGACGCCTCCGCCGACCTCGGCGCCGGCCTGGACTGGAAGACCAGCCTCCAGGAGCTCGGCGCCTCCCGCGGCCTCGGCCCGGTGGCGTACGCCGTCACCGAGACCGGCCCCGACCACGCGAAGGTCTTCACCGCCACGGCGGGGTTCGCCGCCGACGGCGCGCCGACCGGGACGGGCAGCGGGCACAGCAAGAAGGAGGCCGAGCAGGCCGCCGCCGCGGACGCCTGGCGCGCGCTGAGCGCCCTGCCGGAGGCCTGAGGCCCGCGTGCCCGAGCTGCCCGAGGTCGAGGTGGTGCGCCGCGGGCTCGCCCGCTGGGCCACCGGCGCCCGGATCACCGCCGTGGAGGTGCTGCACCCGCGACCGGTGCGCCGCCACGTGGCCGGCCCGGAGGACCTGCGCGCCCGCCTGGTCGGGGCGAGCGTCACGGACGTCGTCCGCCGCGGCAAGTACCTGTGGGCGGAGCTGGACACCGGCGAAGCGCTCTCGGCCCACCTGGGGATGAGCGGGCAGCTGCTCCTGGAGCCCCCGGACGCCCCCGACGAGCGGCACCTGCGCGTGCGCCTGGGCTTCGCCCCCGACGCCCCCGGCGCCACCGCGGGCCGCGAGCTGCGCTTCGTCGACCAGCGGATGTTCGGCGGACTGGCCGTCGTCCCGCTCGAGCCGACGCCCGACGGGCTGCCCGGCGGCACCGGTGGCGCCGTCGACGAGGCCGGCACCGGGCGCCCGTCCGGGCCCTGGCTGCCGGTCGGCGTCGCCCACGTCGCCCGCGACCCGCTCGACCCGCACCTGGACGTCGCCGCGCTCGTCGAGCGCTTCCGCGCCCGGCGCACCGGGGTCAAGCGCGCCCTGCTCGACCAGGCGCTGGTCTCCGGGGTCGGCAACATCTACGCCGACGAGGCGCTGTGGCGCGCCCGGCTGCACGCGGAGCGACCGGCCTCGGGCCTGACCCGCCCCGCGGTGCGCCGGCTGCTCGACGACGTCCGCGCCGTGATGACCGAGGCCCTCGCGGCCGGCGGCACGAGCTTCGACAGCCTCTACGTCGACGTCAACGGGGCCAGCGGCTACTTCGAGCGCGGCCTGGCGGTCTACGGGCGCGAGGGCCTTCCGTGCCCGCGCTGCGGCGCGCCCGTGCGCCGCGAGCCGTTCATGAACCGCTCCTCGCACTCCTGCCCGGTGTGCCAGCCCCGACCCCGCTCGCGCGCCGGGGGCTGATCCCCGCGACCGGAGGGGCGGCGGAGGCCGCACCCTCCTAGCCTCCGGAGATGAGCGAGCACGCGCAGCGCCGGTCCGACCTGGCGTCCGCGGCGGGCCTGGCCGCCCTCCGCCTGGCCTTCGCGGTGTGGTTCACCGCCCGCCCCGACGCCCCGGCCCGCGCCCTGGGGCGCGCCCCCTCGGCCGGGCTGCGCTCCGTGGCGCGGGTGGTCGCCGCGCGGGAGCTGG
>NZ_JBZYWI010000005.1:0-43712 GCF_058932755.1 Quadrisphaera sp. DVD1 | reverse complement strand
CCGAGCGGGCCCTGGACCGGGTGCGCGCGGAGGTGGCCGAGGAGCTGGCCTCGACGGCGTCGCTGCGCGAGCGGGCGGTGCTGGTGGGTGACCTCGCCCGCTGCGCCGAGGGCACCGGCGGGGGCAACACGCGGCGGATGAAGCTGTCGACCTACGTCCTGGCCGCCCGGCTGGAGCAGGTCGCCGCCGCGGCCACGACCCGGCTGCTGGCGATGTCGGACTCGCGCTACACCCTCGTGCACACCGACGACCTCGAGCGCCGCGGCGCCGGGTCCGGTCTGGGCCTGCGGGTGGTCGACGCCTGGACCGGGCAGCGGCGCGACACCGCGACCCTCTCCGGGGGCGAGACGTTCCTGGCGTCCCTGTCCCTGGCGCTGGGCCTGGCCGACGTCGTGCAGGCCGAGGCCGGTGGCACCGCGATCGAGACGCTGTTCATCGACGAGGGCTTCGGCACCCTCGACGAGGAGACCCTGGAGGAGGTCATGGCCACCCTGGAGCAGCTGCGCGCCGGCGGGCGGGCCGTCGGGCTGGTCAGCCACGTCGCCGAGCTGCGCACCCGCATCCCCTCCCGCCTGGAGGTGGTCAAGGGCCGCGACGGCTCGCGGCTGCGGGCGGTGGTCTCGTGAGCGCGCCCGCGAGCGCCGGGCCGGGGGGCGCCGCGCAGGTGCGGCCGGCGCCGGGCGCGGTGGTGATGGACCTCGACGGGGTGCTGGCCGACACCCGGGCGCGGATGCACCACATCCGCGCCCGGCCGCGGGACTGGGACGCGTTCTTCGCCGAGGCCGTCCGCGACCCCGCCCACCCCGAGGGCCTGGCCATCGCCGTCGAGGCCGCGGCCCGCGGCGTCGCGGTGGTGTACCTCTCGGGGCGGCCCGAGCGCACCCGCGGGGCCACGCGGGCGTGGCTGGAGCAGGTGGGCGCCCCGGACGGCCCGCTGCTGCTGCGGGCCGAGGGCGACCGGCGCGCGGCCCGGGTGGTCAAGGTCGAGGCCCTGCGGGCCCTGGCCGCCGAGGGACCGCTCGCGGTGCTCGTCGACGACGACCCGGCCGTCGTGGCGGCGGTGCGGGCGGTGCGCCCGGCCCTGGTGGGAGAGGTCCTCCTCGCCGACTGGCAGCCCCGCGACGGCGACCTGCACGACGCCCAGGAGCGCTCCGGGCGCACCTGAGCCCGCCGCCGCACCCAGGGGGCGGCGGGGTCGCGCGCTCACCGGGTCAGGGGCTCACCGGGTCAGGGGCACAGGCGTCCCAGCAGCAGGCTGATGAACCTCTCGTTGTCCACGCCGTCGGCGATGCGCACGGCCCTGGACCGCGGCAGGTCCAGGCCCGCGGAGAGGAGCTCGTCGTCGTGGGGGTCCCACGCCACGGTGCGCCCGCGGGTCAGCGAGCCCCGCAGCTCCATGCTGACCCGGGCCTCGCGGTAGGTCACCACGGCGGGGTCGATGAGGGTCGCCAGGGCCAGGGGGTCGTGCAGCGGGCAGCCGTCGCGGCCGAAGCGCTCGGCGAGCCAGGCGACCCACGGGCGCACCGTCCGGCCCAGGTAGGCGGCCAGCGGGTCCGCCGAGGCGTCGAGGCGGTCGACGTCGCCCAGGCGCAGGAAGGTCTGCAGCGTGACGTCGAGCGGCACGAGGTCCAGCGGTGCGGCGCTGTCGAGGACGATCCGCGCCGCCTCCGGGTCGTAGGCGGCGTTCAGCTCCTGGAGGACGTTCGGCAGGTCGAACGCGCCCCCCATGACCACGAGCCGGGCGACCCGCTCGTCCCAGCCCGGGTCGACGAGCATCGCGGAGGCGATGTTGGTCAGCGGCCCCACCGCGACCACGGTGACCTCGCCCGGGTGGTCCTCCACCACCCTCACCAGGGCCTCGACGGCGGTGGCGGTGCTGGGGCGGAGCGAGGACCCCGAGGGCTCGACGCCGCGCCACAGGCGCTGGGCCGCCGGGTCCAGGCGTCGCTGGTCGAGCCGCTCCCGCCACGGCGCGGGGTCCTGCACCAGCGGCCGGGCCGCGCCGCGGTGGACCGGCACCGCGGGGGCACCGGCGGCCTCGAGGACCTCCAGCGCGCACTCCACCCCGCGGTCGACGGGCACGTTGCCCGCCACCACCGTGACGGCCTCGAGCTGCACCTCCGGCGACCGCAGGGCGAGGGCGATCGCCAGTCCGTCGTCGATGTCGGCTCCCGGGATGCCGTTGCCCGGGTCGGTGTCAAGGACGATGCGCACCGGTGACCTCCGCACCTGGGGTCGTCGGGCCCGGGGTCGACGGGCCCAGAGCTGGCGGGCCCAGCGCTGACGGGCCCAGCGCCGCGAGCTGGGCCCCGGGTGACTGGACGGCCTGGGCGGCCGCCTCGGTGGCGGCCTCGACCGCCGTGGACAGCGGCGCACCGTCGGCCAGGCGCGCGCTGAGGACGCCGGCGAACGCGTCGCCCGCGCCGGCGGTGTCCACCGCCTCCACCGGGTGGGCCGGCACGTGGACCGCCCCGTCCCCCTCGTCGAAGAAGGCCCCGTCCCCGCCTGCGGTCACCACGACGGCGCGCGGGCCGCGGGCGCGCAGGTCCTGCGCCGCCCGGGCCAGCGCGGCCGCGCTGTCCAGGGCCCGGCCCAGGACGAACTCGGCCTCGGAGCGGTTGACGATGAGCACGGCGACCGCCTCCAGGGTGCCGGCCGGCAGGTCGGTGGGAGGCGCGAGGTTGAGGACCACCGGGGTGCCGGTCTCCTGGGCCAGCGCGACCGCCCGCGCGACGACGGGGACGGGCAGCTCCAGCTGCACGAGCAGGAGCGCCGCGCGCTCCAGCTCCGGCCGCAGGCCCTCGACCTGCGGCAGGTCGACGGCGCCGTTGGCGCCGGGCGAGACGGCGATCATGTTCTCCCCGCGGGCGTCGACGAGGACGACGGCCAGCCCGGTCCGGTGGTCCTGCGCGGTCGCGAGGCCGGTGACGTCGACGCCGGCGCCGGCCAGGACCCGCCGGACCTCCTCGCCGTGGGCGTCGTCGCCCACGGCGCTCACCATCGCCACCCGGGCGCCCGCCAGGGCCGCGGCGACCGCCTGGTTCGCCCCCTTGCCGCCCGGGCGGAACTGCGCCTCGCCGCTCAGGACGGTCTCCCCCGGGCTGGGCAGGGCCGGCAGGCGGAGGGTGACGTCCATGTTGGCGGAGCCGAGGACCAGCACGGCGCCCCGCCGGGCCGCGCTGACGGGCCCGATCACCCCTTCACCGCCGTCGCCGAGACGGACTGCGTGAAGTAGCGCTGGAAGAACAGCAGCACGACCAGCGGGACCAGCGTCGTCAGGGTCGCCCCGGCGAAGATCTGCCCGAAGTCGACCTCCTGCTGCCCGGCGAACTGCGCGATCGCCACGGGCGCCACGCGCATCTCCGGCTGCGGGGCGATGAGCAGCGGCCACAGGTAGGCCTGCCACTGGAAGGTGAAGAGGATCAGGCCGGCGCCGATGAGGGCGGGCCGGGACAGCGGCAGGTAGATCCGCCAGAACACGCCCCACCAGCCGACGCCGTCCACCCGCGCCGCCTCGGCGATCTCGTACGGCACGCCGAGGAAGAAGCCCCGAAGGAGGAAGACGGCGAAGCCGTTCCCGACCGCCGGCAGGACCAGCGCCGTGTACGAGTTGGCGAGGTCCACCCCCCGGAAGATCGACATCAGCGGGATGGCGATGGCGTCGAAGGGGATGAGGAAGGAGACGACCATCACCCCGAAGACGACGCTGCGGCCCCGGAACCTCAGCACGGCGAGGGCGAAGCCGGCCATCGCGCACACCACGAGCCCCAGGACGAGAGTCGCGACGGTGACGACCAGCGAGTTGACCATCGGGCGGTCGAACCCGCCGTCGAGGAGCCGCGCGAAGTTGTCGAGGGTCAGCGAGCGCGGCAGCAGCGTCCACAGGGAGACCGACGACAGGCTGCGGAAGGTCTCGTTCTCCGGGCGCAGGGCGCTGACGACGGTCCACCACAGCGGCAGCGCGAACGCGGCCGCGATCACCGCGCCGAGCACCGCCAGCAGCGCCGGCCGCGCGCTCCTGCGGCGCCGCCGGGGCGAGCTCTGCACCTGCGCCACGTCACTCACCTCCCCGCGCGAGGAGGCGGAACTGGACGAGGACGATGGCGAGCGCCAGGGCGACGACGATGATGGTCCCGGCGGCTGCCGCTCCGGTGTCCCCCTCGATGTACGCGCGCTCGAAGATGTTGTTCATGATCAGGTCCGTCCGGCCGTTCGGGCCTCCGGCGGTGAGGATCTGCACCGGCGCGAAGACGAGCAGGTTGGCCACCGTGTCCGCCACGAGGACGAACCCGATCTGCCGGTGCAGCTGCGGCAGCGTGATGCTCCAGAACCGCCGCCAGCCGTTCGCCCCGTCGATCGCCGCCGCCTCGTAGAGGCCCGGGTCGATCTCCTTGAGCCCGGCGATGAGGAACATCATCCAGTAGCCCACGCCGATCCAGGAGACCACGAGCATGATCGAGGGCAGCGCCTGGCCCGGCGAGGTCAGGAACCGCTGCTCCGGCAGCCCCAGCAGGTCCAGCGTGCCGTTGAGCGGCCCGTCCGGGCGGAAGGCGACCGCCCAGATCACCGCCGAGACGCTCTGGGGGATCGCCACGGGCAGGAAGACCAGGGTCCGCATGAGCCCGCCGCCGCGGATCCGCTCGTTGAACAGGACCGCGAGCGCGAGCGCGACGGCGATCTGCAGCGGGTTGATGATGAGGCTGAAGAGCAGGGTGACCTTCAGGGAGTTGATGAACCCCGGGTCGCTGAACAGCCCCGTGTACTGGGCCAGACCGGCGAACTCCGGCGCCCGCACCCCCAGCGGGGTCGTGTGCAGGCTGTCCCAGAGCGCCTGGAGGGTGGGCCAGATGCGCACCAGGAGGGCGAGGAGGACGGCCGGGGCGAGGAAGAGGATCGCAGCCGGGGCGTCACCTCGGACCCGCCGCCCCCGCCCGGCCGGCCTCCGGGAGGAGGCCGGCCGGGCGGGCGCCGGCGCGCCGGGCGTCGCTGACGTCATCGGGCACCGGCCCGCTCGCGGCGCACGCCTGCGTCAGCTCTCGTACTTGGCGAGCGAGCGCTCGAGCTCGTCGGCCGCCTGCTGGAGCCGCTCGGCGACGTCGGAGCCGTTGGCGATGTCGCTGAACGCCTTGTTCATCTCCGTCTCGAACTCCACGTAGCCCACGCTCGTGGGGCGCGCGACGGCGTTGTTGGCGAGCTCGTACTGGATGATCTGCGCCAGCTGGCCGAACACCTCGCCCTCGCCGGCCAGGGTGTCGAGGTAGGTCTTCTGGGCGTCGACCTGGACGGGGATGTTGTTGCTCGTCGCCTCGGTGGCGCCCGTGGGGTCGGTCGTCAGGTACGCCAGGAACTCCTTGGCCTCCTCGACGTTGTCGGAGAACGGGCTCACGCCGGTCAGCCACGACCCGGTCGAGGACGCCGCCTCGCCCTCGGCGAACCGGGGGAATGCGGCGACGCCGTAGTCGAGCCCGTCGACGCCCTCGAAGCTGCGGACGTTCCAGGGGCCGCCGGCGAAGAAGGCGGTGCTGCCGCTGGCGAACAGCTCCGGGGTCTGCTCCGGGTCGACCCCCCGGGGCGAGAGACCGCTCTCGAACGTGGAGGCGTACCAGGTGAAGGCCTCGGTCCAGGCGTCGTTGGTGACGTCGGGCGTGATCATGTCGGGACCGGAGAGCCCCGGACCCCCGCCCAGGGACTCGGGCAGCGGCTGGAGCTGGTAGTAGCGGTTGACCTGGTCGAAGGTCAGGCCCCACTCGGCCCCGGCCGCCTGCGCCTGCGCCCCCTGGGTCGCGACGTCCTCCCAGGTGATCGGGCTCGCCGGGTCGCTGCTCGGCGGCGTGACCCCCGCCGCCTCGAGGAGGCCCCGGTTGTAGAAGAGGACCTGCGTCGAGGTCCAGCGCGGGAGGGCGTACTGCACGCCGTCCTGGACGCCGCCCTCCAGCGCCGTCGGGTCGATGGCGCCCTGCGCCTGCTCGGCGAGGTCGCTGACGTCCTCGAGGTAGCCCCGGACGGCGAAGGAGGCCAGGCGCGGAGCGTCGACGTCGTAGAGGTCGATGCTCGCGTCCTCCTCGCCCAGCCGCGCCTGCACCGTGGAGTTGAGGTCGTCGAAGGGGACGACCTCCTGCTCGATCGTGATGTCCGGGTGGTCGCGCTCGAAGCTCGCGATGACCGCGTCGAACGTGCCCGGGTCCTGGGCGTTGACGAACGTGAGCGTCGTCGCGCCGCCCGCCTCGCCACCGGCCTCGTCGCCGCCGTCGTCACCGCCGCCGCAGCCCGCGACGCCGAGGAGCACGAGGGCCGCGCCGGCCGCCACGGCCGCTCGTCCACCGCGCCGCCCCGTCCCTCGCCCGGCCTGCCCCCGCCGTGGGTCCCATCCCTGCGTCCACATCTCCGCACCTCGTCGTCCGGTCGCATGGCCTGCGCGCCGCCGTCCGCACCCTCGCGCCGGCAGGTGGGCAATCGTTTGCCCGAACTCGACGGTAGGCCTCCTCGGGCCTCGGGCGCAAGGGGTCCGCGAGCGCGCAGCGGCGCGGCGGGGCGCCGTGGCATGATCCGACCGGCTCGCCCGCGGCGACCCGGTGGCTCGACATCGCGCACGGCGCGCGTGGGCGGAGGACGGTGGGCGGTGGCAGTCACCATCAAGGACGTGGCCGCAGCCGCCGGCGTGAACCCGGCGACCGCCTCCCGCGCCCTGTCGGGGCGGCGCAGGGTCAGCCCCGAGGTGGAGCGAGCCGTCATCGCCGCCAGCGAGCGCCTGGGCTACCGCGTCAACACGGTGGCGCGCGCGCTCCGGCTGCAGAGCACCGCGACGGTCGGCATGGTCGTGCCGGGGATCTCCAACCCGTACTTCCCGGCGCTGGTGGAGGCGGTGGAGCGGAGGCTGAGCACGAACGGGCGCGAGCTCCTGCTCTGCGACTCCCAGGACGACCCCGCCATCGAGGCGCTGCGGGTGCGCGCCCTGCTCGACCGGCGCGTCGACGGCCTGCTCCTCGTCCCCTGCGGGGAGGCGGAGAGCGCCGCGACCCTGCAGCGGGCGGCGGCCGAGGTCCCCGTGGTCCAGCTCGACCGGTACGTGAGCACCTCCTCGGTCGACTTCGTCGGCCTCGACAACGCCGGCGGGATCCGCGCGGTGGTCGCCCACCTCCAGGAGCGGGGCTGCCGCTCCTTCGCCTACGTGGGCTCGAGCACCACGGACTCCGCGACCCGGCTGCGCCTGGACGCCTACCGCGAGGCCGTCGCCCCCCTCGACCCGGTCGGCGCGACCCGCACGATCCTCGGCGACTACTCCCTCGCCTGGGGGGTCGAGGCCGTCCCCCGGCTCGAGCGGCTCGGAGCCCTTCCCGACGCCGTCGTCTGCGGCGCGGACATCATCGCCCTCGGCGTGATCTCGGCCCTGCGCCAGCGGGGCGTGCACGTGCCGCGCGACGTCGCCGTCACCGGCGTCGACGACATCCTCTTCGCCGAGGTCAGCGAGCCGCCGCTGACGACGCTGCGGCAGCCGGCCGGCCTCATCGCTGTCGAGGCGGTGGACATCCTCGAGGAGCGGCTGCTGGGGCACGACCTGGTGGCGCGCCACCGGGCGCTGGAGCCGGTGCTGGTCGTGCGGGGCAGCACGCCCTGAGCCCGGCGCCCGGTGCGGGCCCGGTGCGCCGTCACGTCCACGCGGCGAGCAGCCCCTGGGCGATCGGGTCCATCGAGCGGGCGCTGTCCTCGCTGTTGCAGGAGACGGCCACCGCGGTGCGGCGGTCGGCCGTGACGGCGAAGGTGGTGGAGAACCCCGCCCAGGCCCCGCGGTGCTCCAGGTGCCCGTCGGGGCCCACGACGATCCCGGCGGCGTAGCCGTCAGCGCCCCGGTCGGCGGTGCCCGGCGTGCGCAGCTGCTCCTCCAGCAGCTCCGCCCCGCCCAGACGGGGCTCGCGGTAGGTGTCGGCCCAGCGCACCAGCTCCGAGGGCGTGGTCTGCACCGACCCGTCGCCCACCTGCTCGAAGCGGCTCCCGGCCGGCACCGCGGCTCCGGTGGCGGGGTCGCGCCGGTAGCCGCGCGCGGACGTGGTGCCGGTGTTCTCCGGGTGCGCGCCCCAGGGGTCGATGACCATGTCCAGGGCCAGCGGGGCGAACACCCTGGCGCTGGCCACCTCGGGCAGCGGGGCCCCGGCCGCGGCCGCCACCACCTCCGCGAGCAGCACGTAGTTGGAGTTCGAGTAGGACGAGCGCTCCCCCACCTCTCCGGGGAGCGCGGTCACCGCCGCGATGGCCGCGACGGCCTGCTGCTGGGTGGTGCGGTCGGTGACCTGCACGCCGGACGCCGCGAACAGGTCGAGGTAGTCCGGGATGCCACTGGTGTGGTGCAGCAGGTGGTCGAGGGTGACCCGCTCGGCCCACGGCGGCAGCCCCGGCACCCACTGCGCCAGCGGGTCGTCCAGCGCGAGCCGGCCGTCCTGGGCGAGCAGCAGCACGGTGGTCGCGGTGAACTGCTTGGACACCGAGGCGATGTCGAAGGTGGTGCTCGGGGTCAGCGCCCGCCCGGTGGTCAGGTCCGCCGTCCCGCGGGCGCCGGCCCAGACCACGTCGCCCTCGATCCCGACGGCCGCGGAGCAGCCGGGCTCGGCCGGGGCCAGCCGGCGCTCGAGCAGGGCGTCGCTGCGGGTGCGGAGGTCCTCGGCGCTCCCCGTCGCCGACGCCGTGGGTCTGCTCGGCGACGCCGGCGAGCAGGCCGCGAGCGCGAGCACCAGCGCGAGGCCGCAGGCGGTCGGCGTCCTCGGGCGCACCTCGACCTCCTGGGGTGGAGCCGTCACCGGTCGGGCGATGGTGGCACGGCTGTTCACGGGAGCGTCGGACCGGCAGGCTCGGCGCCGTGAGCACGCTGCCCGTCACCGACCGCACCCGTCTGACCCGCCGGCCCCAGCGCCAGGTCACCGACCGCGCCGCGCTGCACGCGCTGCTCGACGCCGCGCTCGTGGCGCACGTCGCCGTGGTGCGCGACGGGGTCCCCGTCGTGCTGCCCCTGGCCTGCGCCCGCCGCGGCGAGGAGCTGCTCCTGCACGGCTCCACCGGCGGCGGGCTCCTGCGCGCGGCCGCCGCCGGTGCACCGCTGACCGCCACCGTGACCCTGCTCGACGGCGTCGTCTACGCCCGCTCGGTCGCCGACAGCTCGATGAACTACCGCAGCGCCATGGTCCTGGGCACCGCCCGGGTGCTGGAGGGCGCCGAGGCGCTGGAGGGCCTGCGGGCGCTGTCGGAGCACCTCATGCCCGGGCGGTGGGCGGAGGTGCGCGAGCCCACCGCCAAGGAGCTCGCCGCCACCGCCGTCCTGGCGCTGCCGCTGGCCGAGGCCAGCGTGAAGGTGCGCCGCGGCGACCCCAGCAGCGCTCCCGACGACGGGGAGGACCGCGCGGTGTGGGCCGGCGTCCTGCCCCTGACCACCCGCGCCGGCGAGCCGGTGCCGGCCGCCGACGTCCCCGCGGGGGTGCCGGTGCCGGCCAGCGTCTGGGAGCGCGCCGCCAGCACCTGACGGCGCGCGCTCAGGCCTCCGCGAGCTCGCTGACCGGCGGGCAGGAGCACACGAGGTTCCGGTCGCCGAAGGCGCCGTCGATGCGGCGCACCGGCGGCCAGTACTTGCCCCGGGGGTCCGCGCCGGCGGGGTAGACGGCCTCGGCGCGCGTGTACGGGTGGTCCCACGCGCCGGCGAGCATCGCGGCCGTGTGCGGCGCCTGGCGCAGCGGCGAGTCCTCCAGGGGCCACGCCCCGGCGGCGACCTGGTCGATCTCCACCCGGATCGCCACCATCGCGTCGCAGAAGCGGTCCAGCTCGGCGAGGTCCTCGCTCTCGGTCGGCTCGACCATGAGGGTGCCGGCCACGGGGAAGGAGACGGTCGGGGCGTGGAACCCGTGGTCGACCAGCCGCTTGGCCACGTCGTCCACGGTGACGCCGGTCGCCCGGGTCAGCGGACGCAGGTCGAGCACGCACTCGTGCGCGACCAGGCCGTGCGCACCGGTGTAGAGCACCGGGTAGTGCTCGCCCAGGCGGGCGGCGACGTAGTTGGCGCTGAGCACCGCCACCTGCGTGGCCCGGCGCAGCCCCTCCGGGCCCATGAGGCGCAGGTAGGTCCACGGGACCGGCAGGATCCCCGCCGACCCGTGCGGCGCGCCGGAGACCGGGCCGACGACCCCGCGCCCGGGCAGGAACGGCACGAGGTGCTCGGCCACGGCCACGGGCCCGACGCCGGGCCCGCCCCCGCCGTGGGGGATGCAGAAGGTCTTGTGCAGGTTCAGGTGGGAGACGTCGGCGCCGAACCGGCCCGGGCGCGCCAGGCCCACGAGGGCGTTGAGGTTGGCGCCGTCGACGTAGACCTGGCCCCCGGCGGCGTGCACGAGCGCGCAGACCTCGGTGATCGTCTCCTCGTACACCCCGTGGGTGGAGGGGCAGGTCACCATGATCGCCGCGAGGTCGTCGCGGTGGGCGTCGACCTTCGCCCGCAGGTCGGCCAGGTCCACGGCGCCGTCGTCGCCGGTGGCCACCGCGACCACCCGCAGCCCGGCCAGGACGGCGCTGGCCGCGTTGGTGCCGTGCGCGCTGGCCGGCACCAGGCACACCGTGCGCGCCTCCTGGCCGCGCGAGCGGTGCCAGGCGCGGATCGCCAGCAGCCTCGCGAGCTCGCCCTGGGAGCCCGCGTTGGGCTGCACGGAGACCGCCGCGTACCCGGTGACCTCGGCGAGCATCCCCTCCAGGTCGGCCACCAGCGCTGCGGTGCCGGCGCCGTCGGCGGCCGGGGCGAAGGGGTGCAGGTCGGCGAAGGCGGGCCAGGACACCGGCTCCATCTCCACGGTGGCGTTGAGCTTCATCGTGCACGAGCCGAGCGGGATCATCCCGCGGTCCAGGGCGTAGTCGGCGTCGGCCAGCCGCCGCAGGTAGCGCAGCACCGCGGTCTCGGAGCGGTGGGCGCTGAAGACCGGGTGGGTCAGGTAGGCGCTGGTGCGCACCAGCGCGTCCGGGACGGCGCTGGCGGCCTCGGGGACGGCGTCCGGTCGTGCGCCGGTGACCGCCGCCAGCACGGCCGTGAGCACCGCCTCGACGTCGGCCTCGGTGGTCGTCTCGTCGCAGGCGATCCCCACCGCGTCGGCGTCGACGCGCCGCAGCCAGTACCCGGCGTCGGAGGCGGCGGCCACCACCGCGTCCGCGCGCCCGGGCACGCGCACCTGCACGGTGTCGAAGAACGCCCGGTGCACGACCTCGAGCCCCGCCGCGGTCAGCGCGGCGGCCAGCGCGGCGGCGCGGGCGTGGGTGCGCTGCGCGATCTCGCGCAGCCCGTCCGGGCCGTGGACGACGCAGTACATCCCCGCGACCACCGCCAGCAGCACCTGGGCGGTGCAGATGTTGGACGTCGCCCGGTCGCGGCGGATGTGCTGCTCGCGGGTCTGCAGGGCGAGGCGGTAGGCCGGGGCGCCGTCGGCGTCGACCGAGACCCCCACCAGGCGCCCGGGCAGCTGGCGCTCCAGGCCGGCGCGCACCGCGAGGTACCCCGCGTGCGGGCCGCCGCCGCCCATCGGCACCCCCAGCCGCTGCGTGGAGCCCACCGCGACGTCCGCGCCCTCGTCGCCGGGGCTGCGCACCAGCGCCGCGGCCAGCAGGTCGGCGGCCACGGTGACCAGCGCGCCCCGGGCGCGGGCGGCCACCACCACGGCGGCCACGTCGTGCAGCGCGCCGCTGGCGCCCGGCTGCTGCACGAGCACCCCGAAGACCCCGCCCCCGTCCAGCGCCGCGTCGAGGGCGGCCCCGGGGTCCGCCGACAGGTCGGCGAGCACCACCGGGACGCCGACCGCCTCGGCGCGGGTGCGCACGACGGCCAGGGTCTGGGGCAGCACGTCGGCGTCGACGACGAGGGCGGCGGCCCGCTCGCCGGCCGGCCCGGGAGGCGCGGACGGCCCGGACGGCCCGGACGGCCCGGACGGCGCCCGCGAGGCCCGGCGCATCAGCGCCACCGCCTCGGCGGCCGCGGTCGGCTCGTCGAGCATCGAGGCCCCGGCCACCGCCATCCCGGACAGGTCGGCCACCGCGGTCTGGAAGTTCAGCAGCGCCTCCAGGCGGCCCTGGCTGATCTCCGGCTGGTACGGGGTGTAGGCGGTGTACCAGGACGGCGACTCGAGCACGTTGCGCCGCACCACCGGCGGGGTGCGGGTGCCGGAGTAGCCCAGGCCGATCATCGGGCGGCGGACGGTGTTGGCCGACGCCAGGGCGCGCAGGGCCGCGGTGACCTCCGCCTCCCCCGCGGCCGGCGGCAGGCGCAGCGGCGCCGTGTCGCGGATCGCGGCCGGCACGGCGGCCTCGACGAGGGCCTCCAACGACGCGACGCCGAGGCGGTCCAGCATGTGCTGGACCCCCTCGGCGTCGGGGCCGATGTGGGTGGCGGCGAAGCGGGACTCGTCCACGGCGCCAGCCTCTCAGGCGCAGCGCCCGAGCGGGGAGCGGCGGGCTCAGCCCGTGCGGCGGGCGGCGCGGCGCGCGGCGAGCTCGTCGGGCACCTCGGCGCCCCCGGAGACCCGCTCGCCCGGCAGCGCGGCGAGGCTGCCCTCGACCTCGCGCCAGACCCGGCCGACGGCGATGCCGAAGACGCCCTGGCCGCCCTGGACGAGGTCGACGACCTCGTCGGCGGAGGTGCACTCGTACACGCTCGCGCCGTCGCTCATGAGGGTGATCTTCGCCAGGTCCTCCACGCCCCGCTCGCGCAGGTGCACGACCGCGGTGCGGATCTGCTGCAGCGAGACGCCGGTGTCCAGCAGCCGCTTGACGACTTTCAGCACGAGGATGTCGCGGAAGCCGTAGAGTCGCTGCGAACCGGAGCCGGACGCCGGGCGCACGCTCGGCTCGACCAGGCCGGTGCGGGCCCAGTAGTCCAGCTGGCGGTAGGTGATGCCGGCTGCGCCGCAGGCCGTGGGGCCGCGGTAGCCGACCTCCTCCTCCAGCACGGGGCGGTCCTCGGTGGAGAACAGCGGCCCGCGCGCCGCCGCAGCGGAGCCGCGGGGTCCCCCGCTCTCGCCGGTGCCGCTCACTGGTACCTCCGTCTCACCGCCTGCCGGGGCCGACCGCCGCGCGCGCCCTCCCGGGCCCGCGCCGCCTGCATCACCGGATCAGGACGTCTGGGTCGAAGGTAGGCGCCCGTGGGGGGCACAGTCAACGACAGCCACACCAGTAACACCGGCGTGTCGCCCTGGCGTGTCTCACCCTCGACCTCAAGGTGAGATGGCGAGGGCCCGGCCGGTCAGCTGCGGTCGGCGTCAGGAGCCTCGTCCGGGCCGCCGGGCGCCTCGAAGTCCTCGGCGCTGACCTGGTCGAGGAACTCGCGGAACTTCTCCACCTCGTCCTCGTCCTCCTCCGGCACCGGCATCCCCCCGGCGTCGAGGACGTCCTCGGCGACGAGGATCGGGCACTGCACCCGCAGCGCCAGGGCGATGGCGTCCGAGGAGCGCGCGCTGACGGTGGTGCCGCCGTCGAGGACCAGCTCGGCGAAGAACACGTTGTCCTGCACGGAGACGATGCGGACCTCGACCAGCGTGCGGCCCACGGCGGTCAGCACGTCCTTGAGCAGGTCGTGGGTCAGCGGGCGCGGGGGCACCACGCCCTGCTGGGCGAAGGCGATGGCGCTGGCCTCCGGCGCGCCGATCCAGATCGGCAGGAAGCGGTCACCGCCCCGCTCGCGCAGCAGGACGATGGGGTTGTTGGAGGGCATCTCCACCCGGACACCGACGACATCGAGCTCTCGCACGGCTCCCACGGTAGTCCGCCCGGGTCGCCGCCGCGGGCTCAGGCCCCGGGGCCCTCCAGGGCCGTGCGCAGCACCGAGGCGTGAAGGCGCAGGAGCGTGCTGGCGATCTCGCGGCCGACCTCCTCGGCCCGGGCGCCGGAACCGGCGCGCTGCTGGCGGCGCAGCGGGCTGACCACCTGCTCCACGAGCGCGGCCTCGCGCTCGGCCGCGGTGCGCAGCACGCGCAGGTGCCGCGGCTCGATGCCGTGGGCGGCGAGGTCGCGCGCGCTGCGCACGACGTCGGCGGCCTCGGCGGAGTAGCTGCCGGCATCGCTGCGGACCAGCAGGCCGTGGTCCTCCAGCGCCTCGACCAGGCCGGCGTCCCCGCCCGCGGCGGCGACGAGGTCGGCGCGGGTGGCGCGCCCGGGCGGTGAGTCCGGCGCGGGCTCCGGGCCCTCCTCGGCCACCGGACCGGGAGCCGCCGGCCCGCCGAGGCCGTCCAGGCGGCGGGGCGGGCGCACCGGCCCACCGGGCAGCACCGGGGGCTCGGCCCCGCGGTCGACGGCGGCCAGGTAGGCCCCGATGACCCGCAGCGGCAGGTAGCGGTCGCGCTGCAGGGACAGGACGAAGCGCAGCCGGTCGACGTCCGCGGGGCTGAACTTGCGGTAGCCGCTGGGCGTGCGCTGCGGGGAGACCAGGCCCCGGTCCTCCAGGAAGCGGATCTTGGAGTGGGAGACGTCGGGGAACTCCGGCTGGAGCTCCGCGAGCACCTCGCCGATGGTCAGCAGGGACGACGAGCCGGCTCGGCGCACCGGCTCGTGCCCCAGAGCGCCGGCCGGGCTCACCGCTGCGACCGGTACGGGTGGTAGGTCAGCCGGTACTTGCCGATCTGGACCTCGTCGCCGGCGGCCAGCGGGACGTCGTCCACCCGGTCGCGGTTGACGTAGGTGCCGTTGAGGCTGCCCACGTCGCGCACCCGGAAGGCGTCGCCGTCGCGGACGAACTCCGCGTGGCGCCGGGAGACCGTGACGTCGTCGAGGAAGATGTCGCTGCTCGGCTCCCGGCCCGCCGTGGTGCGGTCGGCGTCGAGCAGGAAGCGCGCCCCGGCGTTGGGGCCCCGCTGGACGACGAGCAGGGCCGACCCCTCCGGCAGCGCGTCGACGCTGCGCTGCTGGTCGGTGCTCAGGCCCGACTCGGTCTCGGCCTCGTGCCCGGGCACCGAGACGGCGGGGAAGGACATCGTGGTGTCCGCACCGCTGACGTCGCGCGGGCGGGGCCCGGCGGCCCCCGGGTCCACGTTCTCGCTCACAGGCCCTCCTCCTCCGGTGCTCGCCCCGGTCGGCGGCGCTCGGCCCGGGCACTACCCACCCTAACGGTCTGGATCACGCCGGGAACCGGATCATCCGACCTGGGCGCGGTAGGTCGCGGCGTCGAGCAGCGACGCGGTGGCCGAGGGGTCGTCGGGCCGCAGGTCCAGCAGCCAGCCCTCGCCGTAGGGGTCGGAGTTGACGAGCTCCGGGCTCCCCTCGAGGTGCTCGTTGCACGCCGTCACCACCCCGTCGAGGGGGGCGTAGAGGTCGCTGACGCTCTTGGTCGACTCCACCTCCCCGCAGGAGGTGCCCGCCACGACGCGGTCGCCGACGGCCGGCAGCGAGACGTAGACGACGTCACCCAGCTCGCCCTGCGCGTACGCGGTGATCCCCACCCGCACGGTGCCGTCCTCGCCGGTGCGCACCCACTCGTGCTCCGCCGTGTACCGCAGGTCGTCGGGGTGCTCGAACTCGGGCATGGGCCAAGGACCCCTCACGGGCTGGTGGAATCGGAGGACGGAGCGACCGACCGAGCGTACTGAGGCTCGCTCGGCGCCCGCAACGCTGTGACCTGCACCTCGTCGAGCTGCTCGACCACGGCGTTCCCGCCGCGCAGGCGCACCGTCGGGGCCACCCCGCCGGGGAAGTCCATCGCCGAGGACAGGGTCTGCGGGTCGCCGATCGCCAGGAACGTGTACGGGGCCTCCAGCGGCTCCCCGTCCACCTCCACGACGTCGTCCGGGCCGTCGACGAACGCCGTCTCGGCGACCACGCGGACGTCGTCGACCTGGATCGCCTCAGCGCCGGCGTCGCGCAGCTCCTGCACCGCGCTCAGCAGGACCAGGTCGTCGACGCCGGGCCCGGAGACCACGAGGCGGATGCCCGGACCGGTCGCCGCCGTGGTGCCCGCCAGCACGCCCAGCACGTCCACCCGCTCCTGGGCCAGGTCGCGGGCCGCGGCGCGCTGGTCGCCCGAGCTCAGCAGCTCCTCGCGGGTGCGCTCGAGGTCGGCGATCTCCCGCTCGAGGCGGTCGGAGCGGTCGCTGGCGTCGTCGAGGAGGCCGACGAGGTCCGACTGGCGCAGCGAGGACAGGTCCTCCTCGTCGTTCGAGCGCACCTGCACCACCACCGCCAGGCCCAGGAGCAGGCACAGCAGCCCGGCCAGCAGCTGCGCCCGGGTGCGGCGGGGGGCCAGGGAGGCCCACAGCCGCTGGCGCCCCGTCAGCGGGGCGGCCGGGGGCACGGCCTCCCCCGGTGCGGGTCGCGGCTCCACCGGCGGCGCCTCGACCGGCGCGGCCTTCGCGGGGACGGCCTCCGCGGGCGCAGCGCCCGCGACCGCGGCCTTCGCGGGCGCCCCCTTGCGCGGGGCCTTCTTCGGGGTGGTCTTCTCCGACTGCGTCCTCTCCGGCGGGGTCTTCTCCAGCGGGGCCTTCTCCGGCGGGGTCTTCTCCAGCGGGGTCTTCTCCGGCGACGCGCCGCTCGCGCCGCTGCTCATGCCTTGAAGACGTGGCGCCGGATCGCCGCCACGTTCGAGAAGATCCGGATCCCGAGCACGACCACCACGCCCGTGGACAGCTGGTTGCCCACCCCGAGCTGGTCGCCCAGGAAGACGATGAGCCCGGCGACGACGACGTTGGACAGGAACGAGACGACGAAGACGCGCTCGTCGAAGAGGCCGTCGAGCAGCGCCCGCAGGCCGCCGAAGACGGCGTCCAGGGCGGCGACGACGGCGATCGGCAGGTAGGGCTGCAGCCACGGCGGCACCGTGGGGTCGAGCAGCAGGCCCAGCACGATGCCGACCAGCAGGCCGAGCGCGGCGATCACGGGGAGTCCTCCGGGGTGGGGTCGGTGGCGGGTCCGGCCTCGGACTCGACCAGGGGCTCGGCGTAGTAGAGCTGCTGCACGTCCTCCGGCGGGAGCGAGAGCTCCTCGGCGGAGTCGACGGACACCCCGATCCCGGCCTCGCGCTGGGCCTCGGTGAGGTAGCGCAGGGCCGGGCTCACCGCGAACTCCGTCGCCAGGGCGTTGGGCTGGCCCACGGCCTCGATCCGGTACGGCGGGGTCAGCGGGCGGAAGTTGACGAGGATCGCGCTGCCGGCGTTGCGGATCGCCGTGCGCGAGGTCAGCCGCTGCCCGTTGATCGCGATCGCCTCGGCGCCGGCCGCCCAGAGGCCGTTGGCGGCCACCTGCACGTCGAGGTAGATCACCGAGTGGCCCTCGGAGTCCGCGGACGCGTCGTCGAGGCCCCGCTCGGGGCGCGGGGCGTCGCTGAGGGTCAGCACGATCCCCGCGCCGGTCACCGCCGTGGCGCCGGAGGGGACGAGGAGGGCCGGGCCGGCCTCGGGCGCACCGGGGTCGCCGGCCAGGACGTCGTCCTGCACCGCCTGGACCTCCTCGCGCAGCGCGACGGCCCGGGCGGCGGCCCGGTCGGCCTCCGCGGTGCGCGCCTCGATCCGCTCCACGAGCGCGTCGCGGTCGGCGGCCTGCACCGGCACCCGCAGCTGCACGACGGCGGAGACGAGGACGAGCCCGGCGAGGACGGCGAGGACGCCGGTCAGCGCCGCGGCGCGCGAGCGCAGCCGGTGCGGCGGCTCCTGGCCGGCGGCGGCCTCCCGGGCCCGGCGCTGCGCGGCGGCGGCGTAGCCGGGGTCGAGGGGGCGCTCCACGACCTCGCGGAGCAGCGTCATCGAGGCGTCGGGGCGGGTCGTGCTGGTCGGGCGGGCGGGTGCGGAGGCGCTCACGGGGCTCCGGCCCCGCCGGCCGCCGACCGCGCCCCCGGGCGCGCGCCGGGGTGCTGCGCCGGACCCTGCACCACCGCGGGAGCCCTGCTGGCGCGCAGCACCTCCGCGACCTGGCGCAGGTACAGCAGCCCCGCCCACCAGTACAGCCCCGTGCCCCACCAGGCGAACGCCCAGCCCAGCGGTCGGGCGACCTCGCCCACCCCGCCGCCGAGCTCGCCGAGGAGGATGAGCGGGAACGCGTAGAGCAGGCAGAACGTCGCGGCCTTGCCGAGGTAGTGCACCGGCAGCGGGCCGTAGCCGGCGCGGGTGAGCGAGGGCAGCGTGGCGAGCAGGACGACGTCGCGGGCGACGATGACCGCCACCACCCACCACGGCACGAGGTCGCGCCAGGCCAGGCCCAGCAGGGTGGCGAAGATGTAGAGGCGGTCCGCAGCCGGGTCCAGGACCCGCCCGGCGCGGGTCTCCTGGTGCCACCGGCGGGCGAGGTGGCCGTCGAGGTAGTCGCTGAGGCTGGCGGCGGCGAGGACGACCAGCGCCCACCCGTCGTGCTCGGCGACGATGAGCCAGGCGAACACCGGCACCAGCAGCAGGCGCAGGACGCTGAGGGCGTTGGGGACGGTGAGGATGCGGTCGCTCAGGCCGGTCTGCGCCACGGTCCTCCCCCGCTCGAGGCTCATCCGCGCGCTGGTGGCGGCGGCCCTTGCGGACCGCCGCCACCACCGCTCAGCGTCGAGTCGGGACGGCGGGATTCGAACCCACGACCCCTTGACCCCCAGTCAAGTGCGCTACCAAGCTGCGCCACGTCCCGGAGCCCTTGCGGGCACGATGAACCCTAGCCTACCGACCGGGGCCCGTGGAGCCGGGTGCGCCGCCGGGCGGGGCGCCCGCACGAGCGGTCAGCGACGGCGCTTCTCGCGCACCCGCACCGAGACCTCGATCGGGGACCCGGCGAAGCCGAACTCCTCGCGCAGGCGCCGCTCGAGGAAGCGGCGGTAGCCGGCCTCGAGGAAGCCGGAGGCGAAGAGCACGAACCGCGGGGGCTGCGTGGAGGCCTGGGTGCCGAAGAGGATCCGCGGCTGCTTGCCCCCGCGCAGCGGGTGCGGGTGCGCCGCGACGACCTCGCCGAGGAAGGAGTTCAGCCGCCCGGTGGAGATCCGCTGCTCCCACGAGGCCAGCGCGAGGTCCAGTGCGGGCACGAGCTTCTCCAGGTGGCGCCCGGTCTGCGCGGAGACGTTGACCCGCGGCGCCCACTGCACCTGCACGAGGTCCTGCTCGATCTCGCGCTCGAGGTAGTAGCGGCGCTCCTCGTCGGTGAGGTCCCACTTGTTGTAGGCGATCACCAGCGCGCGGCCGGACTCGATCACCTGCGTGATGATCCGGGTGTCCTGCTCGGAGATCCGCTCGTTGGCCTCGACGAGGACGACCGCCACCTCCGCCCGCTCCAGGGCGGCCTGGGTGCGCAGCGAGGCGTAGAAGTCCGCGCCGGAGGTCTGGTGCACGCGCCGCCGGATGCCCGCCGTGTCGACGAACCGCCAGGTGCGCCCGCCGAGCTCGATGAGCTCGTCGACCGGGTCGCGGGTGGTGCCCGCGGTGGGGTGGACGACGACCCGCTCCGAGCCCGCCAGCTTGTTGAGCATGCTCGACTTGCCGACGTTCGGCCGGCCCAGCAGCGCCACGCGGCGGGGGCCGGTGCTCGAGGGCATCTCCCCCTGCGCCGGCATGGTCGGCAGGGCGGCGAGGACGGCGTCCAGCAGGTCGCCGGAGCCGCGCCCGTGCAGGGCCGAGACCGGGTGCGGCTCGCCCAGGCCGAGGGACCACAGCGACGCCGCGTCGGCCTCGGTGCGGGCGTCGTCGACCTTGTTCGCGGCCAGGACCACCGGCTTGCCGGAGCGGCGCAGCAGCCGCACGACGGCCTCGTCGGTGGCGGTGGCGCCCACCGAGGCGTCGACGACGAAGACCACGGCGTCCGCGAGGTCGATGGCGATCTCGGCCTGCTCCGCGACCCGCGCGTCGAGGCCGTGCACGTCGACCTCCCAGCCGCCGGTGTCGACGACGGTGAAGGGGCGCCCGGCCCACTCGGTGGTGTAGCTGACGCGGTCGCGCGTCACCCCGGGCACGTCCTGGACGACGGCCTCGCGGCGGCCCAGGACCCGGTTGACCAGGGTGGACTTGCCGACGTTGGGCCGCCCGACGATGGCCACCACCGGCAGCGGGCCCAGCCCGCCGCCGTCGGCGGCGCCGGGCTCGCCGGAGAGGACCGCGAGGTCCTCGGGGCTGAGGTCGTACTCCTCCAGCCCGGCGCGCAGCGCGCGGGTGGGGTCGACCTGCTCGTCGGGGCGCTGGTCGGGGGCGGTGGGCTCGCTCATGCTCGGTCTCCGACTGGCAGGGCCGCGCTGACCAGGGACAGCAGCGCCTCGACGGTCTCCTCCAGGGACAGGGCGGAGGAGTCCAGCGTGACGACGCCGTCGGCGGCGGTGTGGAAGGTGGACACGGTGGAGTCGTCGCGGTCGCGGCGCACCACCTCGTCGCGGGTGGCCTCGACGGCGCCGGCGTCGGTGCGCCCGTGCAGCTCGGCGGCCCGGCGCGCGAGCCGGGCGTCCTCGCTGGCGGTGAGCAGCACGCGCACGTCGGCGTCGGGGGCGACGACCGTGGTGATGTCGCGGCCCTCGGCGACGACCCCGCGGTCCTGGGCCGCCGCGGCGATCAGCTCGCGCTGGCGCCGCTGGAGCTCCGCGCGCACCGCCAGGTTGGTGGCCACGGCGCTGACCGCCGCGGAGATCCGGCTCTCGCGCACCGCCGCGGTGACGTCGGTGGCGCCCACCGCGACGCCGGGCGCCGCCGGGTCGGTGCCCATCCGCAGGTCCAGCGCGGTGGCGGCGTCGGCGACGGCGGCGCTGTCGGCGAGGTCGACGCCCTGGTCCAGGCACCACCAGGTGACGGCCCGGTACATGGCCCCGGTGTCGAGGTAGGCCAGGCCCAGGCGGGCGGCGACGGTGCGCGAGACGGTGGACTTTCCCGAGCCCGACGGGCCGTCGACGGCGACGACAGGACCGGGGTGGGACACGGGCACGAGGAACCTCCAGAGCAGGGCGGGGATCCCCCGAGGGTAGTGCCCGTCCCCGCACCCCCGCGCCTCCCGCGGGCCGCGCGGGGCCGCCCTGGCTAGGGTCGTGGTCCGTGACCGATGCCGTGCAGAGCACGACCGACCTGCTGGACGCCCTCGCCTTCGCCGGTGACCTGGTCTCCCGGTGCGGGCAGGAGGCCGCGCAGCGGCAGGCGGGCGTGCGCGAGCAGCGCAAGCCCGCCGAGGCCCTGACCGGGTCGGTGGTCACCCAGGTCGACCTCGACCTCGAGCGCGCCGTGGACGCCGCGCTGGCCGAGCGCTTCCCCGAGGACGGCCTGGTCGGCGAGGAGGAGGTCGACCGGCCCAGCCGCAGCGGGCGCACCTGGGTGGTGGACCCGGTCGACGGCACCCTGAACTTCGCGCGCCGCCTCGGCCCGTGGTCCGTCGTGCTCTCGGCCTGGCGCGGGGACGAGGCCGAGCTCGTGGCCGTGTGGACCGGCGGCGTGCTCTACACGGCCGCGCGCGGGCACGGCGCCCGCCGCGACGGCGAGGTGCTGTCCCTGCCGGCCACCGAGGTCGAGGCCGGCGGCATCGTGCGCGCTCCCGCCTCCCTCGTCGCGGCGGTGGCCGGCGCCGGCTGGCTGCCCAAGATCGTGGAGTCCTCCGCCGCCGAGGTGGCGCAGGTGGCCGACGGGCGGGTGACCGGCACCGTGCGCCTGCGCGGCGACCGGCGGGACCTGCACGGCCCCGCCCTGCTCGTGGCCGAGGCCGGCGGCACCGTCACCGACCTCGACGGCGGCCCCTGGAACGGCGCCTCGGCCGGCCTCGTGGTCGCCACCGCCGGCGCCCACGCGGCGCTGCTGGAGCTGGTCCCCCGCTCCTGAGCGCTCAGGCCTGGACGCGCCAGCCCCGTGCGCGCAGCGCCTCCTCGAGCCTGGCCCGCGCCGCCGGCAGCACCGCGATCTCGGCCACCCCGACGGGGCGGCCCGGGGAGTGCTCCAGGCGCAGCTCCTCGAGGTTGACCCCCGCCTCGCCGACCTCGGCGAGCAGGCGGCCCAGCTCGCCCGGGGCGTCCGGCACGAGCACCGGCACCACGGCGTAGGCGGTCGGGGCGCTGCCGTGCTTGCCCGGGATCCTCGCCCGCCCCTCCCCGCCGTCGGCGATCACCCGGGCCAGGGCGGCGCGCGCGCCGGTGGTCCGCGGGCCGGAGGAGGGGGCCGGCGCGCCGCCGGCGTCACCGAGGTCCTCCCCGGCCAGCTGCTCCAGCGCCGTGAGGACGCCGTCGAGGTCGGCACGCACGGCCCGCAGCGCCGCGGCCACCGGGGCCGCGTTGGCGCCCAGCACCTGCACCCACAGGGCGGGGTCGGAGGCCGCGATCCGGGTGACGTCGCGCAGGCCCTGGCCGGCGAGGGCCACCGCCCCCTCCGAGGCCGAGCGCAGCCGTCCCGCGACCAGGCTGGCGGCCACCTGGGGCAGGTGGGAGACGAGCGCCACGGCCTCGTCGTGCTCGGCGGCGTCCATCACCAGCGGCGCGGCGCCGAGGTCGTCGGCGAGGTCGCGCACGGCCGCGAGCGCCGCCGGGGTGGTGGCCGGCGCCGGGCAGAGCACCCAGGGGCGCCCCTCGAAGAGGTCCCCGCGGCCGGCGACGGCGCCGGAGCGCTCGCGCCCGGCCATCGGGTGCCCGCCGACGAAGCGGGTCAGGTCCGCGCGCGCGGCCACGAGCTGCGCGAGCACGGTGCGCTTGACGCTGGCGACGTCGGTGACCACGGCCCGCGGCCAGGCCGCCAGCTCCGCGGCCACCACGGCGGCGGTGACGTCGGGCGGCGCGGCCACCACCACGAGCGTCGGCTCGGCGTCGCCCTCGCGGGGCAGGCGGCCGGCGCCGAGGTCGCGGGCCAGGGCCGCCGCGGACGGGGACGGGTCGGAGAGCACCACGTCGACCCCCCGCGCGCTCAGGGCCAGGCCGGCGCTGGTGCCGAGCAGCCCGGTGCCGACGACCCGCACCGGCCCGCGGGTGCGCACCGGCGCCAGCGCGCCCCCGGACGCCTGGGCGGTGCTCACTGGGCGATGTCCCGGCGCAGGGCCGCGGCGCCGCGCAGGTAGACGTGCTGCACCCGGGCGCGCGGAGCCTCCGTCTGCACGAGCGCCATGAGCCGCACCACGCGCGGCATCGCGCCCGCGACGTCGACCTCGACGCTGCACATGAGCGGCACGTCGCCCATCCCCAGCTCGCGGGCGGCCACGGCGGGGAACTCGCTGTGCAGGTCCGGGGTGCAGGTGAAGACCATGTTCACCAGGTCGTCGACCGAGAGGTCGTTGGCCTCCATCACGGCCGTGACGAGCTCGCGCGTGGAGGCGAGCAGGTGCTCGCGCTCGTCGACGTCGAGCTGGACGGCGCCGCGCACCGCGCGCAGCGCCATCAGCCGCTCCGTCCCGGGCGCTGGGCGGGCCGGGGCGCGCGGTTGCGCCGCAGGGACCCCTCGGTGCGCAGCAGGCCCAGCTCCTCGCGGGAGAGGGCGCGCAGCTTGCCCGGCTTGAGGTCGCCGAGGACGACCGGCCCCAGCTGCATGCGGACCAGGCGCTGCACGGGCAGGCCGACCTCCTCGAGCATCCGGCGCACGACGTGCTTGCGGCCCTCGTGGACGACGACCTCGACCACGGCCCGCCCGGGCACGGAGTCGATCAGGCGGAAGGAGTCGGCCGTGACCGGGCCGTCCTCGAGCTCGACCCCCTCCCGCAGGCGCTTGCCGACGTCGCGCGCGACCGGGCCGGGCACCTCGGCCAGGTAGGTCTTGGCCACCTCGAAGGAGGGGTGCTGCAGCCGGTGGGCCAGGTCGCCGTCGTTGGTGAGGATCAGCAGGCCCTCGGTGTCGACGTCCAGGCGCCCGACGTGGAAGAGGCGCTCGTGGCGGTCGCCCACGTAGTCGGCCAGGCTGCGCCGGCCCTCGGGGTCGCTCATCGTCGACACGACGCCGCGGGGCTTGTTGAAGGCGAAGTACACCTTGGAGGTGTCGAGCTGCAGGAGCAGCCCGTCGACCTCGATCGCGGCGGTCTCGGGGTCGACGCGGACGCCGAGCTCGCGGACGACCTCGCCGTCCACCCGCACGCGGCCGGCCTCGATGAGGATCTCGCAGGCGCGCCGCGAGCCCAGGCCGGCGGAGGCGAGCACCTTCTGCAGCCGGACGCCGTCGGGGTCGTGGACGTCGCGCGGCGGGGTGGCCGGCGCGCCGGGGCGCTGGCGCTGCGGCGGGCGCTGTCGGTCGGCGGGGTGCTGCGGGGTCATCGGGTGGGTCCCATCAGGTCGTCGAGGTCGTCGAGCTCGGAGTCGGAGGGCAGGAACGGGGCCAGCGGAGGGAGCTCCGCGAGGCTGCGCAGCCCCATCCTCTCCAAGAACGCGTCGGTGGTGCGGTACAGGAGGGCTCCGGAGCCCTCCTCGGCCCCCGCCTCCTCGATCAGCCCGCGCGCCGCGAGGGTGCGCACGACGGAGTCCACGGCCACCCCGCGCACCGCCGCGACCCGCCCCCGGCTGACCGGCTGGCGGTAGGCGATCACCGCCAGGGTCTCCAGCGCGGCGCGGCTGAGCCGGGCGCTGGCGCCGTCGGTGACGAAGCGCTGGACCACCGGGGCCAGGTCCGCGCGGCTGTAGACCCGCCACCCGCCCGCGACCCGGCGCAGCTCGAAGCCGCGGGCGGCCGCCCGGTGCTCCTGCGCCAGCTCGGCCAGCAGCTCCTCGACCCGTGCGGCGTCCAGGTCGAGGACCTCGGCCAGGCGCTCGGCCGGCACCGGGGCGTCGGCGACCATGAGCACCGCCTCCAGGGCGGCGCGGACGCCGCCGGGCAGCGCCTCGAGGTCCGGGCCGGCGGTGCGCTCGTCGTCCGGCTCGCTCACGCGGCCAGCCACCGCACGGCCAGGCCCTCCAGCGGGGAGTCCTGGACCAGGTCGACGAGCCCGCGGCGGTACAGCTCGAGGACGGCGAGGAAGCGGCCGACGACGACGGCGGGGGTCTCCGCGTCGAGGGTGAGCTCGGCGAAGGCGGCGGCCCCGGCGGCGGCCAGGCGGGCGGAGAGCAGCTCGACCTGCTCGGGCACGCTCACCGCCGGGGCGTGCAGGTGCTCGGTGGCCACCGGGGCGGGCAGGCGGCGCGGGGCGAGCGCGGCCAGCGCCAGGGCCGCCAGCTCGGCCGGGGTCGTGGTGAGGACGAGCTCGGGCAGGGCCGCGGCGACCTCGGGCTCCAGGGGCACCGCGCGCGGCACCGAGCGGGCCTGCGCGGCCATCTGCTGCGCCATCACGGCGGCGACCTCGGTGTAGGCGCGGTGCTGCAGCAGCCGGGCGAAGAGCAGGTCGCGGGCCTCGAGCAGCGCGAGGTCCTCCTCGTCGTCCACCTCCCCCGAGGGGAGCAGGCGCGCGGCCTTGAGGTCGAGCAGCGTGGCGGCGACCACGAGGAAGCCCGTCGCCTGTCCCAGGTGCCAGGAGTCGTCGCCGCCGGCGGTGGCCTCGGCGCCGACCCTGAGACCACGGCGCAGGTGGGCGACGAACTCGTCGGTGACCTGGGCGAGGGCCACCTCGGTGACGTCGAGGCGCCGCTTGGCGATCAGGCCCAGCAGCAGGTCGAACGGCCCCGTGTAGACCTCGAGGTGGACGTCGAAGGAGGGGGCGTCGCGGGAGGTGAGCACGCCTCCCGGCACCTCGCGCGGCACCCCGCCCGCGGCGCGCGCCGCGCTGGGCCGAGGCTCAGGCAGCGCCACCGCGGTGGACCAGCTCGCGGGCCAGCTGCCGGTAGGCCTCGGCGCCGGCGTGCGCGGGGGCGTAGGTGGTGATCGGCTCCGCCGCCACCGAGGCGTCGGGGAACTTCACCGTGCGGGAGATCACCGTGTCGAAGACCTGGTCGCCGAAGGCCTCGACCACGCGGGCCACGACCTCCTTGCTGTGCAGCGTGCGGCCGTCGTACATCGTCGCGAGGATGCCGTCGACCTGCAGCGCCGGGTTGAGGCGGTCCTGCACCTTCTCGATCGTCTCGACCAGCAGCGCGACGCCGCGCAGCGCGAAGAACTCGCACTCCAGCGGGATCATCACGCCGTGGGCGGCGGTCAGCGCGTTCACCGTGAGCAGCCCGAGGGAGGGCTGGCAGTCGACGATGATCACGTCGTAGTCGTCCATCGCCGGGCGCAGCCCCCGGCCGAGCGCCTGCTCGCGGGCGACCTCGCTCACGAGCTGCACCTCCGCGGCCGACAGGTCGATGTTCGCGGGGAGCACGTCGACGCCGGGCAGGCGCGTGGGGTGGATGACGTCGTGGACGTCGGTGCGCCGGTCCATGAGCAGCGTGTAGACCGTGCGGTCCAGCTCGTGGGGGTTGATCCCCAGCCCGACCGACAGCGCGCCCTGCGGGTCGAAGTCGACGAGGAGCACCCGGCGTCCGTACTCGGCCAGCGCCGCGCCCAGGTTGATGGTCGTCGTGGTCTTGCCCACGCCGCCCTTCTGGTTGCACATGGCGATGACGCGGGCGGGGCCGTGGCTCTCCAGCGGCGGGGGCACCGGGAAGGGGACGAGCGGGCGACCCGTGGGGCCCAGCAGGCCCAGGTCGGCACGCGCCTGCAGGTCGCTCGTCATGAGCGCCGAGACTACCCCAGCGACGCCCCGGGAGGCGGGTCGCCGCGCCCTCCCGCACCGTGTCCTGCACCGGCGCCCGCCCGCGGCTCCAGGGCCCGCGGGTGGGCGGCCGCGTAGACCTCCCGCAGGGTGTCGGCGGTGACCAGCGTGTAGACCTGCGTGGTGGTCACGCTCGCGTGGCCCAGCAGCTCCTGCACCACCCGCACGTCCGCCCCGCCCTCGAGCAGGTGGGTGGCGAAGGAGTGGCGCAGGGTGTGCGGCGAGACGGGCGCCGCCTCGCTCCCCACGCCGGCGCGGGTGGCGGCCGAGCGCAGCACCGCCCAGGCGCTCTGGCGCGACAGGCGCGCCCCGCGGGTGTTGAGGAAGACCGCCGGGCCGGGGCGGGCGCCGGCGCGGGCCAGCGCGGGCCGCGCGCGCACGAGGTAGGCCGCCAGCGCCTCGGCTGCGTAGGAGCCCAGCGGCACGACCCGCTCCTTGCCGCCCTTGCCCCGCAGGCGCAGCAGCGCGGCCCGGCCGGGCTCGTCCTCCGGTGCCGGGAGGTCGTCGAGGTCGAGCCCCACGGCCTCGCTGATCCGCGCCCCGGTGCCGTAGAGCACCTCCAGCAGGGCCCGGTCGCGCAGCGCGGTGAGCGGCTCGCCGCTCGAGGCGGCCTCGAGCAGCCGCTCGACGTCGCCGACGGCGATCGCCTTCGGCAGCCGACGGGGCGTCGGCGGCGGGCGCACCGCCGCCGCCGGGTCGGCCGCCGTGGCGCCCTCCAGGGCGAGGAACCGGTGCCAGCCGCGCACGGCGACGACGGCCCGGGCGGCCGAGGAGGCGCTCAGCGGCGCCCCGCCGTCGGCGCCGGTGCGCAGGGCCACCAGGTGCGCGGAGACGTCGTCCTCGACCACCTCGCGCACGTCGGAGCGCCCCGCGGCCCGCAGGGAGGCGGCGTAGCGGGACAGGTCGCGGCGGTAGGCGGCCAGGGTGTTCGCCGACAGGCCCCGCTCGACCCGCAGGTGCGCGAGGTACTCGGCCAGGGCGGCCCCGATCGCGTCGCTCAGACCAGGACCTGCTCGAGCGGGGTGTGCGCCAGCGCGTGCGCCGCGGCCACCGGGGCGCTGGTGACCGCGCCGTCGTGGACGTTGAGGCCGGCGGCGAGGCCGGCGTCCGCGGCCATCGCCGCTCGCCAGCCGTGCTCGGCGAGCGCGACGACGTGCGGCAGCGTCGCGTTGGTGAGGGCGTAGGTGGAGGTGCGCGGCACGGCGCCGGGCATGTTCGCCACGGCGTAGAAGAGCGAGCCGTGCACCCGGTAGGTCGGGTCGTCGTGGGTGGTGGCCCGGGTGTCGGCGAAGCAGCCGCCCTGGTCGACCGAGAGGTCGACGAGAACGCTGCCCGGGCGCATCCGGGCGACCAGGTCGTTGTCGACGAGGCGGGGGGCGCGCGCGCCGGGCACCAGCACCGCGCCGATCACGAGGTCGGCGTCCAGCACGGCGCGCTCGAGCTCGTAGGCGTTGCTGGCCACGGTCTGGAGCCGGCCCACCAGGGCCCGGTCCGCCGCGCGCAGCCGCTCCGCGTCGCGGTCGAGCAGGAGCACCTCCGCGCCCATCCCCAGGGCGATGCGCGCGGCGCTCGTCCCGGCGGTGCCCGCACCGAGGACGACGACCCGGCCGGCGTGCACGCCCGGCACCCCGCCGAGCAGGACGCCGCGCCCCCCGGCCGCCCGCAGGAGCGTCGCGGCCCCGACCTGCGGGGCCAGGCGCCCGGCCACCTCGCTCATCGGCGCCAGCAGGGGCAGCGAGCCGCCCGGCCCGGTGACGGTCTCGTAGGCCACCGCCGTCGCGCCGGAGGCCACGAGCGCCTCGGTGAGCGGGCGGTCCGCCGCGAGGTGCAGGTAGGTGAAGACCACCTGCCCGCGGCGCAGCAGGGCGTGCTCGGCCGGCACCGGCTCCTTGACCTTGAGCAGCAGCTCCGCGCGGTCCCAGACGGCGGCGGCGTCGGGGACGACGTCGGCCCCCGCGGCGGCGTAGTCGGCGTCGGGGACGGCCGAGCCGAGCCCGGCGCCGGCCTGCACGAGCACCCGGTGGCCGCGCTGGACGAGCTCGTGCACCCCCGACGGCGTGATCGCCACGCGGTGCTCCTGGTTCTTGACCTCGCGCGGGACGCCGATCTCCACCTCGGTGAGTCTAGGGTCGCGGGGTGGCTGTGCAGCGGCGCGGGCGGCGGCCCGGTCCCCCCGAGCTGCCCACGGGCAGCGTCCCCACGAGCACCGGCGCCGTGGAGTGGGTGCCCGAGCGGGGCGACCCGCAGTCCTGGACGCTCTACGTCAACGGGGTGCCGAGCTCTCCGGTGCACCTGGGCGACCCCCGGGTGCTGGAGTTCGAGTACCTGCAGTGGATGGCCGACGCGATCGAGCTCGCCGCGCCCCGGCCCGCGCCGGAGCCCCTGCGCGCCCTGCACCTGGGCGGCGGCGCCTGCGCGCTGCCGCGGGCGCTGGCGGCGCTGCGGCCGGGCTCGCGCCAGGTCGTCGTCGAGCTGGACGCCGAGCTGGCCCGCCGGGTGCGCGAGTGGCTGGACCTGCCGCGCGCCCCCGAGCTGCGCCTGCAGGTGGCCGACGCGCGGGCCGGGCTGGCCGCTCGGCCCGACGCCAGCGCCGAGGTGGTGGTGCGCGACGTCTTCGCCGGCGACGCCACGCCCCGGCACGTGGTCACCGCGGAGTTCACCGCCGACGTCGCCCGGGTGCTCTCCCCCGGCGGCCTGTACCTGGCCAACGCGGTCGAGCGCACCTCGCCCGTGGGGCTGCGCGCCGAGGTCGCGGCGCTGGTCGAGGTCTTCCCCTTCGCCGCGGTCGCGGTCGAGCCCGGGGTCCTGCGCGGGCGCCGTCACGGCAACGCCGTCCTCCTCGGCAGCACCGAGCCGCTGCCCGTGGCGGCGCTGACCCGCCGGCTGGCCTCGGGCGCCGCGCCCGCGCGCCTCGTCCATGGGAGCGCGCTCACCGCGCTGACCAGCGGCGCTTCCCCCGTCCACGACGCGTGATGGGATCGTTATGCCCGGTGGCTTGCCCTTGCTGCGCCGAGGTGTTGCCATTCAGGACTGTGCGGCGAGGCTGCCGCCACGAGAGGAGAACCCCCCATGACGTTCACCGCTAAGAGGCGGCGCACGGTTGCGGTCGCCGGAGGCCTCGGCCTCGCGCTCGCCCTGACCGCCTGCGGTGCCAACTCGGACTCCGGCGGTACGGGCACCGACGTGTCCGGCGCCGACTTCGACTGCGCCCCCTACGAGCAGTTCGGAGAGCTCGACGGCGAGGAGGTCGAGGTCTACACCGGCATCGTCGCTCCCGAGGACCAGCCCTTCATCGACTCCTGGGCCCCCTTCGAGGAGTGCACCGGGATCACGATCAACTACAACGGCTCGAAGGAGTTCGAGGCCCAGCTCCTCGTCCGGGCCCAGAGCGGCAACGCTCCGGACCTCGCCTTCATCCCGCAGCCGGGTCTGCTGCAGTCCGTCGTGCGCAACACCGGCGCTGCCGTGCCCGCTCCCCAGGCCGTCAGCGACAACCTCGACGCCAACTGGAGCGAGGACTGGCGCGCCTACGGCAGCGTCGACGGCACCCTGTACGGCGCCCCCCTGGGCGCCAACCTGAAGTCGCTCGTGTGGTACTCCCCCAAGGCGTTCGAGGACGCCGGGTACGAGGTCCCCACCACGTGGGACGAGATGATCGCCCTGTCCGACCAGATCGTCGAGGACGGCGCCAAGCCGTGGTGCGCGGGCTTCGGCTCGGGCGAGGCGACCGGCTGGCCGGCGACCGACTGGCTCGAGGACATCATGCTCCGCACCGCGGGGCCGGAGGTCTACGACCAGTGGATCTCCCACGAGATCCCCTTCAACGACCCGCAGGTCGCCGAGGCCCTGGCCACCGCCGGGACCATCCTCAAGAACGAGGACTACGTCAACGCCGGCCTGGGCGAGGTCAACTCCATCGCCTCGACCGTGTGGAGCGACGGCACCCTGCCGATCGAGGAGGGCACCTGCTGGATGAGCAAGCAGGGCTCCTTCATGCAGGCCAACTGGTCCGACAGCGCCGAGATCGGTGAGGACGGCGACATCTACGCCTTCCCGCTGCCCCCCATCGACCCGGCCATGGGCCAGGGCGTGGTCGGCGGTGGCGAGTTCGTGACCGCCTTCAACGACCGCCCGGCCACCCAGGCCGTGCAGGCGCTGCTGTCCTCCGCCGAGTGGGCGAACCTCAAGGCCCAGGCCACCGGCCCGGGCTGGTCCTCGGCCAACACCGGCCTGGACCCGGAGAACCTGGAGTCCCCGATCGACCAGCTGGTCGCGGAGACCTTCCAGAACCCCGAGACGACCTTCCGCTTCGACGCCTCGGACCTCATGCCGTCCCAGGTCGGCTCCGGCGCCGAGTGGACCGAGCTCACCAACTGGGTCGCCAACGACAAGCCCGACCAGGACGTCCTCAACGCCATCGAGTCGGCCTGGCCCGCCTCCTGACTGAGGTCTAGCCTCACCGGTCACCGGGGCCGGGAGCCCGCCACCAGGCGGGCTCCCGGCCCTTCCTCAGGAAGGAGCACCTGCACGTGGATTGGTTCCTGGACGCCAGCTCCGTGGGCCACAAGCTGGCCCTGATGGTCCTGGCGATCGTCCTCTTCGCCGCCGTGATGGCGGTCATCCTCTTCGCCGTCGACCGGCCCAAGCGCATCCCGCAGTGGGTCGTCGTCCTCGGCTTCCTCGGCCCCCCGCTCCTGCTGCTGGCCGTCGGCCTGGTCTACCCGGGCATCCGCACCTTCTTCGGGTCGTTCCAGAACGGCAACGGGACTAGCTTCATCGGGCTCGACAACTACGTGACGATCTTCTCCGAGGCCAACTTCCGGTTGGTGCTGCGCAACACGGTGCTGTGGGTGCTGGTCGCCCCGGTCGTCGCCACGGCGATCGGGCTCGTCTACGCCGTGCTCGTCGACCGCACGCGCTTCGAGAACCTCGCCAAGGCCCTCGTCTTCCTGCCCATGGCGATCTCCATGGTCGGCGCGTCGATCATCTGGCGCTTCGTCTACGAGTTCCGCCCCGACCAGCCCGGGATCTCCCAGATCGGGCTGCTCAACCAGCTGCTGGTGCTGCTCGGCGGCTCGCCGCAGCAGTTCCTGCTCACGCAGCCGTGGAACACGTTCTTCCTCATCGTCGTGATGATCTGGATCAACGCCGGCTTCGCCATGACGATCCTGTCCGCGGCGATCAAGGCGATCCCCGACGACATCATCGAGGCGGCCCGCCTCGACGGCGTCTCCGGGCTGGCGATGTTCCGCTACGTGACCATCCCGAGCATCCGCCCGGCGCTGGTCGTCGTGCTGACCACGATCTCGATCGGGGCGCTGAAGACCTTCGACATCGTCCGCACGATGACCGGTGGCCAGTTCGGCACCAGCATCATCGCGAACGAGTTCTACACGCAGGCCTTCCGCCAGTCGAACCAGGGCCTGGGCGCCGCGCTGGCCGTCCTGCTGTTCGTCCTCGTGGTGCCGATCATCGTCTACAACGTGCGTCAGCTGCGCCTGTCCGAGGAGATCCGATGACGACCACGACACCGATGATCACCACTCCCGGGCCGGTCCCCCAGCGCAAGCTGACCCGGGCCGAGAAGCGGGCGGTGGACGCCAAGACCAAGCTCTCCTCCCCCGCGGCGTCGATCATCGCGATCGCCATCGCGATCCTGTGGACCATCCCGACGCTGGGGCTGCTGGTCACCTCCTTCCGGCCCGAGCTCGACATCCGGCGCTCGGGCTGGTGGTCGTTCTTCAGCGACCCGGCGCTCACCCTGGAGAACTACAACGAGGTCCTCTACGGGAGCTCGACGAACATCAGCACCGCCCTGGTCAACTCCCTGGTGATCACCATCCCCGCGGTGGTCATCCCGCTGACCCTGGCGCTGCTGGCGGCGTACGCGTTCGCGTGGATCCCCTTCAAGGGCCGCAACATCCTCTTCGTGGCGGTGTTCGCGCTCCAGGTGGTGCCGATCCAGGTCACGCTCATCCCGCTGCTGACGCTCTACGTCGACACGGGCCTGTCGGGCAGCTTCTGGGCGGTGTGGCTCTCGCACGCCATGTTCGGCCTGCCCCTGGCGATCTTCCTGCTGCACAACTTCATGAAGGACATCCCCGCCTCGCTCATCGAGGCGGCCCGGATGGACGGCGCGGGCCACGTGCTGATCTTCTTCCGCGTCCTCCTGCCGCTGCTGACGCCGGCGATCGCGGCGTTCGGCGTCTTCCAGTTCCTCTGGGTGTGGAACGACCTGCTGGTCTCGCTCACCTTCGCGGGCACCGGCAACATCTCCCCGCTGACGGTGCGGATCGCGGACCTGTCCGGCACCCGCGGCACGGCCTGGTACCTGCTCTCGGCCGGCGCCTTCATCTCCATGATCGTCCCGCTGGCCGTCTTCCTCGGCCTGCAGCGGTTCTTCGTCCGGGGCCTGCTCTCCGGTGGTGTGAAGGGCTGACCCTCAGCCCGGCCGTCGCCGTCCGCAGGGCCTGAGGCAGGTGCGCCAGCGCGTGCCGCACGCAGGCGGGGTCCAGCGCGTCGTCCAGGCGGGCTCCGCGCGCGACGTCCCAGGTGGCGAGCAGCAGGTCCAGCAGCAGGCGCTCGGCGACCTGCCGGGCCGCCGCGGTGCCCTCGGCGAGCGCCAGCGGCCGGTCCAGCTCGTCCAGGGCCGCCCACGCGCCCAGCGACGCGCTGCACGCGCCCTGCCAGTCCTCGACCGGGTCGGCCGGGCGCCGGTCGGGGACGTCGGCGCCCAGGGCGGCTGCCACCTCGCGGTGCTGCGCGCTCACCCGGGCCAGGACGTCCCCGACGGTCCGGCCGGCGCCTGCCTCCTCGAGGCCGGCGTCCTCGGGCGCGGGGCCCGCGGGGACGGGCGCCGCCCACAGGCCCCCGACGTCGCGCACCCGCCGGGTGAGCCCGGCGGCGGCCAGCGGCAGCAGGTCCCGGGCGGTGCGGGCCAGCACCGAGAGCAGCGCCAGGCCGTAGGCCTCCTCGGCGTCCTCGGCCACCACCTCCTGCGGCGGCCGCCCGGGCGCGCGCACGGCCACCGCCCAGGTGCCGTCGGCGCGGCGGGACAGCCCGTCGAAGGCCGGGCCGAGGAGCTCGCGCAGCCGGCCCTCCCCCGGCAGCCACAGCGCCTGGGCGGCGTCCACGGAGTCCAGCGCCCACTCCGTCGTCCCGTTGAAGCCCAGGACCCGCCCGGTGGGGAAGTCGTGCGCCTCGATGGTCATGTCCGACAGGACGAAGACGTCGGCGTCCATCCCCCGGTCGGGGATGACGAACGCGTCGCCGCGGACCGGCTGCCACTCCAGGCCGGCGGTGCGCAGGGCGCGGGCGGTCGCGGTGGTGATCACGCGGCGAGCTCCGCCACGACCGCCAGGTCGGCCACCAGCGCGCGGTAGGCCGCCTCGCGGCCCTCCTCGGGCACCCGCAGCACCGAGGACGGGTGGGCGGTGACGAGGAAGACGACCTCCCCGGTCGAGGTGGAGCGGGGCATCGGCTTCCCGCGGTCGCGCATCACCCTGACCTCGGTGCCGAGCAGGGCGCGCACCGCGGTGGCGCCCAGGCAGACCACGACCCGCGGCGCCACGGCCCGCAGCTCGGCGGTGAGCCAGGGCCGGCACGCGGTGACGTGGGCGGCCTCGGGCGTCGCGTGGATGCGCCGCTTCCCGCGGGGGGTGAAGCGGAAGTGCTTGACCGCGTTGGTCACGTAGACCCGGTCGGCGCCCAGGCCGGCCTCGGCCATCGCCTTCTGCAGCAGCTGCCCGGCCGGTCCGACGAACGGGATGCCGCGCTGGTCCTCCACGTCACCGGGCTGCTCGCCGACGAGGGCGACCGGTGCCGACGGGTCGCCGGCGGAGAACACCACCTGCGTGGCGGGCTCCCACAGCTCGCAGCCCCGGCAGTCCGGCGCGGCCGCGCGCAGGGCCGCCACGTCGCCGCCGTCGGGCACCCACTCCTGCGCACCGGGCCGCGCCGGCGCCTCGTCGTCCATGTCCGCATCCTGCGGCGCGGTGCCGGGCGCGGCCAGTCAGGCCCCGGCGGCGGGGGTCAGCTCGCGGGCTCGTAGCGGCCGGTGAGGCGGCCGCGGGCGCGCAGCGGCGGCGTCGTGGCCCCGGCGCCGGTGCGCAGGCCGGCGAAGAGGTCGGCGAGCGCCTGCGTCGGGGAGACCGAGGGCGACCAGCCCAGCTCGCTCCGCGCCCGCTCGGTGCTCATGAACGGCGCACCGGCGGCCAGGTCGACCCACCCCTCGCCGGTGGGCTGGAGGTGCAGGCGCCAGGTCGCCGCGGCCAGGGCCCGCACGGCCCTCAGGGGGACGCCGACCGCGCGCCGCGCTCCGAGGGCGCGCGCCAGGTCGTCGGCGGTCAGCGGCGGGTCGGCGGCCACGTTGACCGCGCCGGGCAGCCGGGTGCGCAGGACCCGCACGAACGCGTCGGCCAGGTCGTCGGCGTGCACGACCTGGAAGGTGAGCTCGGCGGGGACCGGCAGCGCGGGCAGGCGCAGCCGCCCGAGCAGGCCGGTGGGCACGAGGGGGCCGGCGAAGTACCGGGCGATCTCGGCGCCGGCCTCGCGCTGCATGACCAGGCCGGGCCGGACCCGGGTGACGGCGAGGTCGCGGGCGCGGGGCGAGGCCTCGAGGGCGTCGAGCACCTCCTCCGCGGCGGCCTTGTGCCGGCTGTAGGAGGAGGTGGGCATCCCGGTGTGCGGGTGGTCCTCGCCCACGACCTCGCCGGGGGCGGCGGCGTAGGTGCCGACGGAGGAGGCGTGGACCAGGTGCGGCACGCCGGCGTCCAGCACCGCCTCGACGACGTGGCGCGTCCCGGCGACGTTCGTGGCCTCGGTGCGGCGCTCGTCGTGGCTCGGCTGGATCGCCCACGCGAGGTGCACGACGGCGTCGACGCCGTCCAGCGCCTCGCGCAGGGCCGGCACGGCCCAGCGCTGGGACAGGTCGATGCCGTGCCAGCGGGCTCCCGCGGCCGGGGAGTCCTGCGCGCGCGGCACCCGCCGGGCGACGGCGGAGACCTCGACGCCCTCGCGGGCGAGGCGGCGCAGCAGCGCGGTGCCGACGTTGCCGCTGGCGCCGGTGACCAGGACGCGGAGCGGGCGGTCAGCGGGGACCGAGCGGGGGTGGTCGGGAGGCACGCGACCACCCGACCACGTCGCCGAGCGCGGTGCACGCCGGGCGCCTACGCTCGAACACATGAGCGAGAACACGACCGGCGGCGCTGGCGGCACGAGCGCGGAGAAGGACCCCGAGACCTGGGTGACCGGCGGCGAGCCGGCCACCGGGCCCCAGAAGAGCTACCTGTCCACGCTGGCCCGCGAGGCCGGCGCGGAGGTCCCCGACGACCTCACCAAGGCCCACGCCTCGGAGATGATCGACGAGCTGCAGGACAAGAGCCCCCGCACCTCCGACTCCTGAGGCGCGCGCGGGGTGGGGGCCGGCCGGCTCAGCCGAGCTCGCCGGCCCCCACCTCCGCCGCCAGGCGGTTCCCCGGCGGCGCCAGCGGGCAGGCCCAGTCCGGGTCGTAGGCGCACGAGGGGGCGTAGAGGAAGTTCAGGTCGAGCACCAGCTCCTCCCCCGCCGGGCCCGGCTGGCTGCCCAGGTCCGCGCCCTTGACGGTGTCGAGGAGGTAGCGCCCCCCGCCGTAGCTGGTCCGCCCGCTGCTGGCGTCGCGGACCGGCACCCACAGGCCGCCGCCGTAGCCGGTCAGCCACCACAGGTCCAGGGTCCCCAGCGGCGTGCTCGCACGGCCCATCCGCGTGAACCCGACGGTCCCGTCGGTCCCCGTGGTCACCGACAGGTCCTGCGGCGGCGCGGGCGCGGTGAGGCGCAGCGCGGGGTCGTAGGGCGCCACGGCCAGCCCGGTCCTGCGCCTGGGGTCCCCCGGCAGCAGCGGGGAGTCGGGGTGGCCGGTGAACAGGGCGTCGCGGCCCCGGCGCCACAGCTCGTGCGCCGCCGCGGGGTCGGATTCGGCCCGCACGGCCGCGTACAGCGCGGCGGTGCGCCGGCGCCAGTCCAGCAGCGTCAGGGAGCCGGTGCCCACGTCCGGGCCGGTCCCGGGCCCGCCGCCTCAGGCCGTCGGCTTGAGCGGGTCGTGGCCCAGCGCCATGAGCGCGTGGCGCCAGGCCGTGTCACCGGCGGTGGGCTCGGGCTCGTCGCCGCGCTGGGCGCGGATGCTGCGCACCACGTGCGCCATCACCGCGTGGTCGTCGCTGGTGAGGTCGCCCTTGCGCTTGCCGAGGACCGCCAGCACCTGGTGCCCGGTGTCGGTGAGGTCGCCACCGCCGCCACCCGGCCCCGGCTCGGCGTCGGTGGTCGACTCCTCGGTGCGCAGCCAGTCCCGCAGCTCGCGGCTGGTCATGTTGACCACGGCGTGGAAGTCGTCCCACAGCTCGTCGGGGTCGATCTCCAGGGGCGCGTCGTCGAGGTCGCCGACGGCCTCCAGCGTGGCCTCGGCCTGCGTGTCGTCGCTCTCGCTCATGGCGCTCCGCTACCCGGGGCCACGCGGCGGAAACATCCGGGCCCTACCCTCCGCCGCATGGTCGACGACGAGCTGGTGCGCCGGGTGGGCGCCCACCTGGAGCTGCAGGTCGACGGGCCGGCCCTGCTGGCCCTGCAGATCGCCGCCGCCTCGGGGCTGCGGCGCCTCGAGGAGGCGCTGGAGATCACCGTGGACGGCGTCCCGGCTCCCGGTGTCGAGGAGCTGCCCACCGCCGTCGGGGGCCGCACCCACCTGCTCGAGGTGCCGCGCGGGCGCGTGGTGGTCGACTACCGCGCGGCCGTCACCGGGCCGCTGGCGGGGACGGGCGCGGAGCCGGCGCCGACCGCGCAGGAGCTGCTGGAGGCCACGCGCCCGAGCCGCTACGTCGACTCCGACCGGCTGGTCGCCCTGGCCGCCGCCGAGACCGGCGGCGCGCAGGGCCTGGAGCTGGCTCGGGCCGTCACGGCGTGGGTGGGCCGCCGGCTGGCGTACGTGCCGGGCAGCTCGCGCCCCACCGACGGCGCGAGCGACACCCTGCTCGCCGGGCAGGGGGTGTGCCGCGACTTCGCCCACCTCGTCACCGGGCTCCTGCGCGCCCGCGACGTGCCGGCCCGCGTGACCGCCGTCTACGCGCCCGGGCTGAGCCCGATGGACTTCCACGCCGTGGCCGAGGCCTGGGTCGACGGCGCCTGGCACCTCCTGGACGCCACCGCCCTGGCCCCGCGCCAGGCGCTGGTGCGCATCGCCACCGGCCGCGACACCGCCGACACGGCGTTCCTCACCACCACCGGCCCGGTGCAGCTGCTGGGCCAGGAGGTGACCGCCGTCGCCGAGCCGGCCCTGCCCGCCGACGACGGCTGGTCGCCCGTGCGGCTGGCCTGACCGGCGTCGGGGCGGGGTGGGGGCGGGGTCAGAGCAGGCCGGCCCGGCGCAGCTGGTGGCTCAGGCCGTCCCCGTCCGGCGCGCGCACGTCGGGCACCGGCGGGTGGCGCAGCGCGGCCGCGTTCGGCACCGGGAGGCCGTGGGAGAGCACCTGCTCGGTCGCGGTGAGCTGGCGGATGGCGATGCCGCGCACGGCCTCGGGCTCCTCGGCGGCGAAGTCGGCGTAGATCTCCGGGTCGTGCTGGCCGTCGTCGCCGACCAGCAGCCAGCGCAGGTGCGGCAGCTCCTCGCGCAGCCGCCGCAGGGCGGCGCGCTTGTGCTCGCGGCCGCTGCGGAACCAGCCGGTGTTCGTCGGTCCCCAGTCGGTGAGCAGCAGGGGCCCCGCCGGGAAGCCGTGGCGGGCCATGAACCGGGTGAGCGTCGGGGCGATGTTCCACGCGCCGGTCGACAGGTAGATCACCGGGGTGCCGGGGTCCTGCGCGGCGGCGGTGAGCAGCTGGGCCATCCCCGGCACCGGCCTGCGCGCCTGCTCGTGCAGGACGAAGGTGTTCCACGCGGCGATCAGCGGGCGCGGCAGCGAGGTGACCATCACCGTGTCGTCGATGTCGCTGACCACGCCGTGGCGCTGGTCGTCGCCGACCACGACGACCGGCACCTCCACCGCGGGGGCGGGCTCCTCGGCGGCGTCCGGGCCGGCGCTGGGCACGGGGGCACTCGCGGCCTCGGAGGGTGCCGCCTCGGCCACCGCCATGGTGATCGTGTGGGTGCCGGCCGGCAGGTCGGCGGGGAGCCGGGCGTCGAGGTAGCCGCCCCGGCCGCTGACCAGCCGGTAGTGCGCGCCGCCGACCTCCACGTCCACGGCGGTCCCCCGGACCGGCGCGGAGACGAACGAGCGCCAGCCGCGGATCGCCGAGACGGCGGCGGCGGCGAGGTGCTCGCCCACCGGCGCGTCGTGCGGGTCGACGTCGTCCGGGCGCGTCGGGCGCGAGACGAGCACCCTGCCCATCACCCGCACCCATCCCGGGCGCCCGTAGCCGGTGAACCCGACGACGCGGGGCTCCCACCCGCGGCGCAGGAGCAGCGCGACGATGACGGCGTTGACGCGGTCCTCCAGCCGCCCGGCCCAGTGCGGGCGGCCCGAGGGCTCGAGGGGGCGGGACGCGTCGGAGGAGGGGCGCCGAGGGCTCACGCGGGGAGTGTGCCAGCACGCCCCCCGTGCCGCCCCGGGCGCGCACGACGACGCCGCCCCCACCGGGTCGGTGGGGGCGGCGTCGGGGTCGTGCTGGGGGCCGGGGTCAGGGACGGAAGACGACCTTGACCGCGCCGTCCGTCTTCTTCTGGAACATCTCGTAGGCCGCGGGGGCCTCCTCCAGCGGCACGTGGTGCGTGGCGAAGGAGTCCACGCCCAGCGGGTCGTCCTCGCCGAGGAGCGGGATGATGTCGTCGACCCAGCGCTTGACGTTCGCCTGGCCCATCCGCAACTGGATCTGCTTGTCGAACATGTAGAGCATCGGCATGGGGTCGGCCGAGCCGCCGTACACCCCCGAGAGGGAGACGGTGCCGCCGCGGCGCACGAGGTCCATCGCCAGGTGCAGGGCCGCCAGCCTGTCCACGCCGGACTTGCGCATGAGCTTGTCGGCGACGGCGTCGGGCAGGAACCCGACCATCGTCTGCGCCGCCTTCTCCGGCGAGGAGCCGTGCGCCTCCATGCCCACGGCGTCGATGACGGCGTCGGCGCCGCGTCCGCCGGTGAGCTCCTGCACGAGGCCGAGGACGTCGTCCGAGGCGGTCGGGTCGATCACCGTGGCCCCGCGGGCGGCGAGGCGGGCGCGGCGCTCGGGCACCGGGTCGATGCCGATGACGTTCGCCACGCCGAGCTGCTGGGCGATCCGCACCGCCATGTCGCCGATCGGGCCCAGCCCGAGCACGACGAGGCTGCCGCCCGGCTGCACGTCGGCGTAGGCCACGGCCTGCCAGGCGGTGGGCAGCACGTCGGAGAGGTAGAGGTAGCGGTCGTCCGGGACGCCGTCCGGCACCTTGACCGGGCCGAAGTGGGCCTGCGGCACCCGCAGGTACTCGGCCTGGCCACCGGGGACCTGGCCGTAGAGCTTGGTGTAGCCGAACAGGGAGGCGCCGAACCCGGTGTCGCGGTTCTGGGTCGTCTCGCACTGGGTCATCAGGCCCTGGGAGCACATGAAGCAGCTGCCGCAGGAGATGTTGAACGGCACCACGACGCGGTCACCGGGCTTGATGTGGGTGACCTCGGAGCCGACCTCCTGCACGATCCCCATCGGCTCGTGCCCCAGGACGTCGCCCTTGTCGAGGAACGGCGCCAGCACCTCGTACAGGTGCAGGTCCGAGCCGCACAGGCCGGAGGAGGTGACCTTGATGATGGCGTCGGTCGGCTCCTGGATCTGCGGGTCGGGGACGTCCTCGACCGAGACCGAGCGCTTGCCCTGCCACGTCAGTGCTCTCATGGTCGTGATCTACCCCGGCTCCTCGGGCACAAACGACGCGGCCGGGGCCAGCCCGAGCAGCGCGGCGAGCGCCACGGCGTCGCGGGGCGCGTGCCCGCCCACGTCGTTGTCGAAGAAGACGAGGACGTCGCGCCCGGCGTCGGCCTCCTCGCGCACCAGCGCCGCCCAGCGCTCCAGGGCCGCCGGGGAGTACCCGCTGGTGTACAGCGAGGTCTCCCCGTGCAGGCGCAGGTAGGCGACGTCCGCGGTGGCCTCGCGCAGCGCCGGCCACCGCCCCGCGGTGTCGGCGAGGACGAGCGCGAACCCGCGCCGGGCGAGCGCGGCGGCGAAGGAGGGGTCCTCGAAGCTGTCGTGGCGCACCTCGACCGCGTGGCGCAGCGGCCGGTCGGCGTCCGTGGTGGTCCAGGCGCGGTCGGCGATGCGCTCGTCGTGGCCGCGGGCCACCTCCGCCGCCTGGGCGGTGGTCACCGGCAGCAGGTCGAGGAAGGCCTCGACCCGCTCGCGCCCGCGCCCGGCCTCCCACGCCAGGGTGGGCGGCAGCTGCCACAGCAGCGGCCCGAGCCGGGCGCCGAGCGCCAGCGGGCCGGAGGCGAGGAAGGTGGCCAGCGCCTCCTCGACGCCGCCCAGGCGCTTGAGGTGGGTGATGTAGCGGCTGCCCTTCACCGCGATGGTGAAGTCCGGCGGCACCTGCGCGGCCCAGCCCAGGTACGTGGTGGGCCGCTGGAGCCGGTAGAAGGAGGCGTTGACCTCCACCGCCTGCAGGTGCGCGGCGACGTGCGCGAGCTCGCGCCGCTGCGGCAGCCCCGGCGGGTAGAAGTCGCCCCGCCACTCGCGGTAGGACCAGCCGGACAGGCCGATCCGCACCCGCCCGCTCACCGGCTCCCCCCGGGGCTCGTGCGGGCCGACGTCCGCAGCGGCGTCCGCAGCGGCGTCCGCAGCGGCAGGGCGTGCAGGACGACGTCGCGCAGCCGCCCCGCGTCGGCCACCGCGGTCAGGTAGGTGGCGTGCGGCTGGCGCCGCCGGTCGGTCGGCGAGCCGGGGTTGAGCAGCCGCAGGGCGCCGCCGCCGGGGCGCGCCGCCGTGGTGTCCCAGGGGATGTGGCTGTGCCCGAAGACCAGCACGTCGGCGTCGGGGAAGCGCTGCGCGCAGCGCTCCTCGCGCCCGCGCGCCGGGCCGGTCTCGTGCACCAGCGCCAGGCGGACGCCGTCCACCTCCACCCGCGCGACCTCGGGCAGCCGGGCGTGCAGGTCCGGGCCGTCGTTGTTGCCGGCGACCCCCAGGCACCGGGCGCTGCGCCGCTCGAGCTCGTCGAGGAGGCCGGCGCTGACCCAGTCCCCGGCGTGCAGGACGAGGTCGGCGGACTCGACCGCCGCCCACACCGCGTCGGGCAGGGCGCGGGCCCGGGCCGGCAGGTGCGTGTCGGCGAGCAGGAGCAGCGAGGTGGCCACCAGCCGCAGCGTGCCGCACCGCCGCAGCGAGCACCCCTCGGAGTGCGGCAGGATGGGTGGCCGTGCCCAAGGCCCTGCTGCTGGAGAACATCCACCCCCAGGCGACGACGATCCTCGGATCGTCCGGAGTCGAGGTCGAGAGCCGCTCCGGCGCGCTGGGCGAGGAGGAGCTGCGCGCGTCCCTGGACGGCGTCGAGCTGCTGGGCATCCGCTCCACCACCCACGTGAGCGAGGCGGTGCTGGACGCCGCCCCCGACCTCGTGGCGATCGGCGCCTTCTGCATCGGCACCAACCAGATCGACCTCGCGGCGGCCGCCGCCCGCGGCATCGCCGTGTTCAACGCGCCGTTCTCCAACACCCGCAGCGTCGTGGAGCTGGCCATCGCGGAGATCATCGCGCTGACCCGGCGCCTGACCGAGCGCAGCGCCGCCCTGCACGCCGGGGTGTGGGACAAGTCCGCCGAGGGCGCGCACGAGGTGCGCGGCCGCCGCCTGGGCATCGTCGGCTACGGCAACATCGGCAGCCAGCTGTCGGTGCTGGCCGAGAACCTCGGCATGTCGGTGGCCTTCTACGACACCGCCGAGAAGCTGGCGCTGGGCAACGCGCGCCGGCTCAGCAGCCTCGAGGAGGTCCTCGACTGGGCCGACGTGGTGACGCTCCACGTCGACGGCCGCGCGGGCAACGGCGGCCTCTTCGGCGCGGAGCAGTTCGCCCGGATGCGCCCCGGCTCGCTCTTCCTCAACCTCTCGCGCGGGTTCGTCGTCGACCACGAGGCGCTGCGCGACCACCTGGTCTCCGGTCACCTGGCCGGCGCGGCCGTCGACGTCTTCCCCTCCGAGCCGGCGCGGCGCGGCGACCCGTTCACCTCGGGCCTGCGCGGGCTGCCCAACGTCATCCTGACCCCGCACATCGGTGGCTCCACGGAGGAGGCGCAGGAGGACATCGGCCGGTTCGTCGCCGGCAAGCTGCGCGACTACGCGCAGTCGGGCAGCACGTCGCTGAGCGTGAACCTGCCGCAGGTGATGACCGACCGGCCCACGGCCCACCGCCTGGCCCACCTGCACCGCAACGTGCCGGGCGTGCTGGCGGCGGTGAACTCGGTCCTGGCCACCCACGGCGTCAACGTCGACGGGCAGCTGCTGACCACGCGCGGGGAGCTGGGCTACGTCGTCACGGACGTCTCCGGGCTGGTCGACGACGACGCCGTCATCGCTGCGCTGCGGCAGATGCCCGAGACCGTGCGGCTGCGCGTCCTGTCCTGAGCGCGCGCCGCTCCCTGCTGGGGGCGCGAGCGGGACGGTCCCCCGGAGCCGCAGCGGAGCGCGGCTCCGGGGCGGGTGGTCAGCTCAGGCGGATGCGCCGGGGGTTGGCCACCGAGGTCAGCGCGCCGGCCTCGGCCTGGCTCGTGGTGACCTCGTCGGTGCTGGCGGTGCTGGCGGTCGTGGCGTCGTGAGCCATGGTGCCCCTCCTCAGGGTTCGTGCTGCGCTCGGCGTCGCCGCAGGTCGTGCGGCGCTCACCTGGTGAGCATGGCGGTGCTGTGTGTCGTCAGTATTGCCTGCGGTGTCCGGTTCGCGTCGGACCGACGGCCCCTCGCACCTGTGGACAACGCCAGCGGGGGGTGGTTGCTTCCCGCCTAGCGTTGGGCCATGCCGGTGATCGTCGTGACTCCCGAGGCCCTGTCCGCCACCGCCACCGACGCGCGACGCACCGCCGAGGTGCTGGCGGCCGTGGCCGGCGACCAGCGCGCGCTGGCCCGCGAGGGCGCCGGCTCGGCGGGCTCGGGCAGCCCGGAGCTGGAGCGGGAGCTCGCGGCGTTCTGGTCCGCGTGGGCCTGGCCGTGCGGGCGGCTGGCGGAGGACGCCGCCCGGGTCGCCGACCTGCTCGCCGCCGCGGGCGCCCTGTACGCCGAGGCCGAGCGCACCGCGATGGGCCTCGGCGGGGCCGC
>NZ_JBZYWI010000049.1:0-20441 GCF_058932755.1 Quadrisphaera sp. DVD1 | reverse complement strand
GGCGGCGGGATGGGGCACTGATCCATCGTGGACGACGGCGCGCGCCCCCGCCCACCGTGGTGACCGCCCCGGCGCAGGAGCCACCTCGAAGGGGAGCGGGACGAACCCGAGGACGAGTCGGGACGAACCGGACGTTAACAGCGTGTTACATGCCTGGAGGTTGTCACAGGCAACGCCTAGCGTGACGCTCGGTCACCTGCCGGAGCCATCGGTAGACCCCTGTCGTCGGGCGCAGGTGACCTCCGTCCAACACCCAGGAGCAGTTCCTTGAGAAGAGCTCTCAGCGCCGTGGTGGGCGCCGCGCTCGTCGCGGCCGCACCTGCAGCGGCATCCGCCGCGCCACCCGCGAACGACGCGGCCAGCGCCGTCCCTGCGACGGCCGTCCAGGCCGCGGCCCGGATCGACGACAGGCCCAGCTCGCTGAGCGACAAGCAGCGCGACCTGCGTGCTGCGGGCCTGGAGAAGGTCGTCTCCGGCGAGGCCACGGCCACAGGGGCCAACAAGGTCGTCAAGGTCGCCGAGGGCCAGTACGTCGAGCTGGCCCGCGAGGACACCGACAAGATCTTCACCGTGCTCGGCGAGTTCTCGGACCTCCAGCACAACTCGATCCCGGCGCCCGACCGCGCGGTGGACAACACCACCATCTGGACGCAGGACTTCTCGCAGCCGTACTACCAGGAGCTCCTCTTCTCCCAGGCGCCGGGCGCCGTCTCGATGGCGAACTTCTACGACGAGGTGTCCTCGGGCCGCTACACCGTGGAGGGCGAGGTGACCGACTGGGTGCAGGTGCCCGGCACCGGGGCCTCCTACGGCGACAACGACGCCGGCGACCGCGCCGTCTGGCCCTTCGTCAACGACTCGCTCAACGGCTGGTACGCCCAGCAGGTCGCCGCGGGCAGGACGGCGGAGGAGATCGACGCCGAGCTGTCCGCCTTCGACGAGTGGGACCGCTACGACTTCGACGCCGACGGGGACTTCGACGAGCCGGACGGCTACATCGACCACTTCCAGGCCGTCCACGCCGGCATGGGGGAGGAGGTCGGCGGCGGCGTCCTCGGCGACGACGCCATCTGGTCCCACCGCTGGTACAACCAGACCACCCAGATCGGCGCGGGCGGCCCCAGCGTCGGCGGCGCGACCAACGCGCTCGGTGGCCAGCGGATCGGCCAGTCCTCCTACTGGGTGGGCGACTACACCGTGGAGCCCGAGAACGGCGGCGTCGGCGTCTTCGCCCACGAGTTCGGTCACGACCTCGGCCTACCGGACCTCTACGACACCTCCGGCAACAGCGGGGGCGCGGAGAACTCCACCGGCTTCTGGTCCCTCATGTCGTCGGGCTCCTACGGAAGCAGCGGTCGTCCCGAGGACGGCATCGGCACCGAGCCCATGCACATGGGGGCGTGGGAGAAGCTGCAGCTGGGCTGGTTGAACTACGAGACGGTCTTCCCCGGCCTCGGTGCCTCCGTGAAGCTCGGGCCGGCCGAGCACAACACCAAGCAGGCCCAGGCCCTGATCACGGTGCTCCCGGACAAGCGGGTGACGACGACCGTCGGTACGCCGTTCGAGGGCGAGGACTTCTGGTACTCGGGCTCGGGTGACGACCTCGACAACACGATGCTGACGCCCGTCCCGGCCGGAGCGACGACGCTGACGGCCCAGGTGGACTACCAGATCGAGCAGGACTGGGACTACGCCTACGCCGTCTACACCACCGACGGCGGCGTGACGTCCACACCGATCCCGACGAACCTCTCGACGACCGACGACCCGAACGGCCAGAACTTCGGCGCCGGCATCACCGGGACCAGCGGCGGCGCGTGGGTCGAGCTCAGCGCCTCGCTGGAGGGCGTCCCCGCCGGCGCGCAGGTCGGGTTCCGCTACTGGACCGACGGCGCCGCCGCCGAGCCCGGTCTGAAGGTCGACGCCGTGGCGATCGACGGCACGCCCGTCACGGACTGGGTCCTGAGCGGGTTCACCGCCACCACCGGCACCACGGAGTCCAGCTACTTCAACGCCTACATCGGCGAGTACCGGCAGTACACCGGTTACGACGAGAGCCTGGAGTCTGGGCCGTACAACTTCGGCGACCCGGAGCACCCGGACTGGGCCGAGCGCTTCCCGTACCAGGACGGCCTGCTGATCAGCTACTGGAACAGCCAGTACGCCGACAACAACGTCGGGGCCCACCCCGGTGGTGGCCTGATCCTGCCGGTCGACGCCCACCCCGGCCTGCTCTACGAGCCGACCGACGACGAGGGCGACGACCGCGCGGACGGCCAGAGCTGGCGACCGCGGGTCCAGTCCTACGACTCGACCTTCGGCAAGCAGATCACCGACAAGGTGACGCTCCACGACCCGGGCACCGGCAGGGCCGGAACCTTCGGCGGGCTGCCTGCGGTGCCGACCTTCGACGACAGCCTCGACTGGTACGTGGCTCCGGGCGAGCAGCCCGACGCCGACGGCTGGTCCGGTGTGGACGTGCCGAAGACGGGCACGAGGATCACCGTGGTGAACACGAGCGCCCACGACACCCTCATGCAGGTGCGGGTGAACTGACGCAGCACCACTGCGCAGGACGACGGCCCACCGGCACCCGCCGGTGGGCCGTCGTCGTGCCGGGTCCGGGTGCGCCGTCGGCGTGCAGGCGCTCGGATGGACCCATGAGCGAGCGCCCGGCGGTGGCCCAGCGACCGGACGAGCCGGAGCCGGAGGTCGAGGAGGCCTTCGACCGGCTGGTCGAGGAGGGGCGCGACCGCCTGGCCCGGCCCTGGGCGGCGCTGGTGGGCACCGGCTTCCTCGGTGGCATCGACGTCGGGACCGGGGTGCTCGCCTACCTCGTGGTCATGGAGGCCACCGGCAGCCACGTGCTCGCGGGCCTGGCCTTCTCGCTGGGGTTCGTGGCCCTGCTCCTGGCGCGCAGCGAGCTGTTCACCGAGAACTTCCTCGTCCCGGTCGCCGCCGTCGTCGCCCGGGCCGGCACGGGCACGCAGCTGCTGCGGCTGTGGGCCACCACGCTGGTGCTCAACCTCGTCGGCGGCTGGGTGGTCACCTGGCTCATCGTGACCGGGCTGCCGGTGCTGCGCCCGACGGCGGTCGAGGCCGGCAGCCACTACGGGCAGCTGCCGATCGGGCTGGAGTCCTTCGCGTCAGCCGTGCTGGCCGGTGCGGTGATCACCCTGATGACCCGCATGCAGCACGGCACGGACAGCACGGGGGTCAGGCTGGTCCCGGCGGTCCTCTTCGGAGCCCTGCTGGCCGGCAGCCAGCTGTTCCACTCGGTGCTGGACTCCCTGCTCATGTTCGCCGCCCTGCACGTCGGCGCGCCCTTCGGCTACCTGGACTGGCTGGCCCGGCTGGGCTGGTCCGCGCTGGGCAACCTCGTGGGCGGTCTGGTGCTCGTGACGGCCGTCCGGCTGCTGCGCGTGCCCCACCGCGTGGCGGAGGCGCGCGCAGCGGCCGAGGAGGGGTCCTAGCCCTGCAGCAGGGCGGTGACGGCGGCCTCGCGGGCGCCCCGCTGGCCTTCGCCCGCGTGCTGGGCGAGCAGCGCCGACAGCGGCGTGCGGTCGGCGGCGCGGCGCTCCGCGCCCAGGCGGCCGACCAACCACTGGTCGCGGGCCTCCTGCTGCTGCTGGGCGTAGCGGGCCATGGTCAGGGCCAGGGTGGTGTCGTCCACGGGGGTCTCCTCAGGAGGTCCGGCGGCTCAGGCCGGAGTCGGTGCGGTGGTGAGCAGGGCCGCCAGCCGGGTGCGGTCGGCGGCCTCCCGCTGCTCGTGCAGCTGCTGCACGAGCCAGTGCTCCGAGCGCGGCGACGCGGCCTGGTCCGAGGACGGACGAGGGGAGGGCAGGGGCGCGAGGTTCTCGGTCACGGGTGCTCCAGCGGTCGTTCTCACCGGTGCGAGCGGTCTTTGCTCGCCCCTCGAGCATCGGTGGCGCACAGCGACCGCTGGAGCGTTTCGGGACGACCCGAGACAGATCCCGCCCGATCGGGCCACGGGGGGCATGGCCCTCGGGTGGCCCGGTCGGGCGGCGCGCGCTAGGCGCCGCGCCGCAGGTCGTCCGCGACGGCGGCGCGCTCCTGCGGCTCGTCGTAGCGGTGGTCGCGGCGGCGCGAGCGCGAGCGCAGCAGCTCCACCGCCACGGGCAGCACCGAGACGAGCACGATGAGGATGAGGATGCTCTCCACGTGCTCGCGCACGAAGGCGATCTGCCCGAGGAAGTAGCCCAGCGTGGTCACCCCGGCGCCCCAGGCGACGCCGCCGATGACGTTCCAGGCCAGGAAGGTCCGGTACGGCATGCGCGCGGCGCCGGCGACCACCGGCACGAACGTCCGCACGATCGGCACGAAGCGCGCCAGCAGCACGGTGCGGCCCCCGTACTTGTCGAAGAAGGCGTAGGCCTCGTCGACGTACTGCTGCTTGAACAGCCGCGAGTCGGGGCGGCGGAAGACGGCCGGCCCGGCCTTGCGCCCGATGAGGTAGCCGGTCTGGTCGCCGAGCACCGCTGCGAGCGGCACGAGCACCAGGGCGACCCACAGGGGGACGTCGAGCACCCCGGTGGAGATGAGCAGGCCGCCGGTGAACAGCAGCGAGTCCCCGGGCAGGAAGAACCCGACCAGCAGGCCGGACTCGACGAAGACGATCGCCAGGAGGCCGAGGAACCCGAAGGTGCCGATCAGCGTGTCGGGGTCGAGCCAGTCCGGTCCGAGGGCGGGGATCATCGCTCCAGGCTAGGAGCAGTGGTCTCGTCTTGTGGCCGGACCGCCAGACCGGGAGGCTGGCGCGATGACGGTGGTCGGCTTCCACAGCTCGCACGAGCAGGTCCACCCGTCGGTCCTCCTGGAGGCGGTGCAGGCCGCCGAGCAGGCGGGCTTCACCGGCGGGATGTGCTCGGACCACTTCGCGCCCTGGACCCCCGAGCAGGGGCAGTCGGCCTTCGCGTGGTCGTGGCTGGGAGCCGCGCTGCAGGCGACGTCCCTGCCCTTCGGCGTGGTCAACGCGCCGGGCCAGCGCTACCACCCGGCGATCATCGCCCAGGCGGCCGCGACGCTGGAGGCGATGTACCCGGGGCGCTTCTGGGTCGCCCTGGGGTCCGGGCAGGCGCTCAACGAGCACATCACCGGCGGGGTCTGGCCGCGCAAGGACCAGCGCGAGGCGCGGCTGCTGGAGTGCGTGGAGGTGATGAGGGCGCTGTTCGCGGGCGAGGAGGTCAGCCACGACGGCCTCGTCACCGTCGACCGGGCCCGGCTGTGGACCCGCCCCGAGACCCCGCCGCCCCTCGTCGCCGCCGCGGTCACCCCCCGCACGGCTGGCTGGGCCGCGCAGTGGGCGGATGGCCTGGCCACGATCAACCAGCCGGTGGAGGTGCTGCGGCGGGTGGTCGGCGCTTACCGCGACGCCGGCGGGCAGGGCCGCTGCGTGCTCCAGGTGCACCTGTCCTACGCCCGTGACGAGGAGGCCGCACTGGCGCTGGCGCACGACCAGTGGCGCACCAACGCCTTCGACCCGCCGGTGCCCTGGGAACTGGACACCCCCGAGCTGTTCGCCGAGGTGTCCAAGCACGTGCCGCCGGACGCCCTGCGCCGGTCGATCCTCGTCTCCGCCGACCCCGCGCAGCACGCGGCGTGGATCGCGGAGATGGTCGAGGTCGGCTTCGACGAGGTGTACCTGCACCACGTCGGCGTCGAGCAGCGCGAGTTCATCGACGTCTTCGGCGACCGGGTGCTGCCCCAGCTGGTGCCGACGGCGCGGAGGGCCTGAGTCGTGAGGATCACCGACACCGCGGACCTGTGGTGGAAGACGGCCGTCGTCTACTGCCTGGACGTCGAGACGTTCATGGACTGGGACGGCGACGGGACCGGCGACCTGCAGGGGCTGGCGCAGCGGCTGGACCACCTCGCCGACCTGGGTGTCACGTGCCTGTGGCTCATGCCCTTCTACCCGAGCCCCGACCGCGACGACGGCTACGACATCTCCGACCTCTACGGCGTGGACCCCCGGCTCGGCTCCCTCGGAGACCTGGTGGAGGTCGTCCGCACCGCGAGGGACCGGGGGATGCGGGTGATCGCTGACCTCGTCGTCAACCACACCTCGGACCAGCACCCGTGGTTCCAGGCCGCCCGCGCCGACCGCGACTCGCCCTTCCGCGACTTCTACGTCTGGCGCGACGAGCCGCCGGAGGAGCAGCCGGAGCCGGTGTTCCCCGACCAGGAGACCAGCGTCTGGACCTACGACGAGGCCGCGGGGCAGTACTACCTCCACCGCTTCTACCAGCACCAGCCCGACCTCGACGTCACCAACCCCCGGGTCCGCGACGAGGTGGCCAAGGTGATGGGGTTCTGGCTCGAGCTGGGCCTGTCCGGCTTCCGCGTGGACGCCGTGCCGTTCTTCCTCGAGACCGAGGGCACCGACCCGGCGGAGGCCGGGCGCTTCGCCGACCCCCACGCCTACCTGCGCGCGCTGCGGGCCGTGGTGGGCCGCCGGACCGGCGACGGCGTCCTCCTCGGCGAGGTCAACCTGCCCCACGCCGAGCAGCTGGCCTTCTTCGGGGGCGAGGAGGGCGACGAGCTGACGATGCAGTTCGACTTCATCGCCATGCAGCGCCTGTACCTGTCGCTGGCCCGCGCGGACGCCGCGCCCCTCGTCGAGGCCCTGCTGGCGCGGCCCGCGACCTCGCCGGACTGCCAGTGGGCCACCTTCGTGCGCAACCACGACGAGCTGACGCTGGACAAGCTCACCGAGGACGAGCGCCAGGAGGTCTTCGCCGCCTTCGGGCCGGAGCCGGAGATGCAGGTCTACGGGCGCGGTCTCACCCGCCGCCTGCCGCCCATGCTCGACGGCGACCCGCAGCGCGTCCGGATGGTCTACAGCCTCCTGTTCTCGCTGCCCGGCACGCCGGTGCTGTTCTACGGCGAGGAGATCGGGATGGGGGAGGACCTGCGGGCGGAGGGGCGGCTCGCCGTCCGGACACCGATGCAGTGGACGGCCGGCGAGGGCGCCGGGTTCTCCACGGCGCCCGCGGACCGCCTGCCCGGGGCCGTGGTCGAGGGCGCCTACGGCCCGGAGCACGTCAACGTGCAGGCCCAGCGGCGCGACCCGGAGTCGCTGCTGGCCTTCGTGAGGCGCCTCGTCCAGCGCTACCGCGAGTGCCCGGAGCTGGGCTGGGGCGCCTTCACCGCCCTGGAGCAGCCGCACCCGGCGGTGCTGGCGCACTCGGTGACCTGGGAGGACGCCTGCCTGGTCGCGCTGCACAACCTCGGCGCCCAGCCGTGCACCGTCCCGCTGGAGGTGGCCGGTGCTCGGGAGGGGGACCGGCTGGTCGACCTGCTCTCGACCTTCGAGGCGGTGGTCGGGCCCGGCGGCGGGGTCGAGGTCGAGCTGGGCCGCTACGGGCACCGGTGGCTCCGCGTGGTCCGTCCAGAGGACCGCCGCCTCCTCTGAGCCGGCGCGGACCGCGTGCCGGCGGACTCGCGATGATGGGGGCATGAGGACGAGACCGACCGCCGCGCTCGGTGCTGCGCTCCTGGCGAGCGCCCTGGCGCTCGCCAGCTGCACGGGTCCGGCCCAGGAGGCCCAGGACGCCGGCCCCACCTCGGTCACCGTCGCCTGGGACCAGCCCTTCACGAGCTACAACGACGAGGTGAGCGGCAGCACGAGCGCCGACGCGGCGCTGCGGAGCCTGACCCGCGCCGCCTTCGCCGCGCGGGACGCCGACGGTGAGCTGCGCCCGGACCCCGCGTTCGGCACCGCGGAGGTGCTCGGCGAGGACCCGCTGCGGGTGCGCTACGCCATCGCCGACGGCGTCACGTGGTCCGACGGCGTCCCGGTCGACGCCGTCGACCTGCTCCTGGACTGGGTGGCGGGCTCCGGGGCGCTCGACACCCCCGGGGTGCGCGCCCAGCCCGGCCCGGACGCGGTCTTCTTCGACGGCGAGGTGGACTCGGGCCTCGCGCAGGCGAGCGCCGTGCCGGAGGTCAGCGAGGACCGCACCGCCCTCACCGTCACGTTCGACGCCCCGGTGGCCGACTGGCAGACCGCGCTCGGCGCCGACCTCCCCGCGCACGTCGTCGCCCGCCAGGCGCTGGGCACCACCGACCCCCAGGCCGCCAAGGACGCCGTCCTGGCCGCCGTCCAGCAGGGGGACGCCGCCACGCTCGCCCCGCTGTCGCGGTCCTGGAGCACCGGCTCCGCCCTGCCCGCGGAGGGGGTGGGGCCGCAGGAGGCCGCGGAGCGCTACCCCTCCACCGGCCCCTTCGCCGTCCGCGAGGCCGGGCCCGAGCGCGTCGTCCTCGAGCGCGTGCGCGAGGACGGCGACGGCGAGGAGCGGGGCTTCGACGAGCTGGTCCTGCGGCACCTGCCGGACCCCCGGGCCGCCGTCGAGGCGCTCGCGGCGGGGGAGGTGGACGTCGTCTCCCCGCCGGCGACCGCGGAGGTGCTCGCCGCGCTGGAGGGCCTCGACGGCGTCCGCGCCACCGCCTCGCCGGGGGACACCGCCGAGGTGCTCCTGCTGCGGACCACCGGCTCGCGCAACCCCGGCGTCTTCGCCGACCCGCGCGTGCGCCAGGCCTTCCTGCGGGTCGTGCCCCGGCAGGAGGTCGTCGACGAGCTCGTGGCGCCCCTGCAGCCCGACGCGCGGGTGCGCGACTCCCACCTGCTCGGCCCGGCCGACCCCGGGTACGACGACGTGGTCGCCGCGAACGGCTCGGCGGACTACCGGCGGGTCGACGTCGACGGCGCGCGGGCCCTCCTGGCCCAGGCGGGGGTGACGGCCCCGGAGGTCTGCGTCCTGCACGACCCGGACAACCCGCGCCGCACGGAGGAGCTCGCGCTCCTGCGGGACTCCGCCGCGCAGGCCGGCTTCCGGGTCACCGACTGCGGGGCGCCGGACTGGACCGCCCGGCTGTCCCAGCCGGGCGCCTGGGACGCCGTCCTGCTCAGCGGCCGGTCCACCGGCGACCCCGCCGACGCCCGGGCGCTCTACGCCACCGGTGGCGGCGCGAACCCGACCGGCTACAGCGACCCGACCGTCGACGGCCTCTTCGCCGAGCTCGCGGGAGCGCTGGACGACGACCGCCGCCGCGAGCTCGTCGCCGGCCTCGACGCCGCGCTGTGGCAGGGCGCCCCCGGCGCGCCGCTCTACCAGTCGCCGGCGCTGACGGCGTGGTCGGAGGAGGTCAGCGGGATCGTGCCGTCGGCCCTGCCCGCGGGGGTGCTGTGGAACGCCCAGGAGTGGCGTCCGGCGGGCTGATCCGCCCCCTCAGCGCTGCGCTCGGTATCGAATTGGCAACGGATCGGCAACGCCGTTGCCTGGAGCACATGCCATTCACCTACTGTTCGCCCAGGTCAGGGGCACGCTGCGGGCTCGGGCGACCACTCGGCCCGCCCAGCGCGCAACACAGCGGTAACGCGCCTGTCCTTACAGTTCCGAGGTCCCACCGGGCGGCCAGACCCTGGTCCCGCCCGAGCGCTCTGGACGACCCGTCCGGCCCGCACGGGGCAGTACCCACTCAGTGATGGAGGCAACATGCGGGTTGGAACCCGGACGACGCGCGCAGCTGTGGCGGTCGCCGCGATGGCGGTCCTGCTCAGCGCCTGCGGCGGCGGCAGCGACAGCGGCAGCGGCGGCAGCGGCGGTGGCGACGGCGCCACTGGCGGCACGTTCAGCATGTACATCGGTCAGCCCGAGAACCCGCTGGTGCCGGGCAACACGTCCGAGACCGAGGGCGGCCAGGTCGTCGACTCGCTGTGGACCGGCCTCGTCAAGTACTCGCAGGAGGACGGCTCCGTCGAGTACAGCGGCGTCGCGGAGTCCATCGAGTCCGAGGACAACACCACCTGGACGGTGACCCTCAAGGACGGCTGGACCTTCCACGACGGCACCCCGGTGACGGCGTCCTCGTTCGTCGACGCGTGGAACTACACCGCCTACAGCCCGAACGCCCAGGGCAACTCGTACTTCTTCGCCAACATCGTCGGCTACGACGAGCTGCAGGCGCCCACCGACGAGGAGGGCAACCCCACCGGCGACCCGGCCGCGGACGCGATGAGCGGCCTCACCGTCGTCGACGACACGCACTTCACCGTGGCCCTGACGGCGCCGTTCGCGCAGTTCCCGGTCACCGTGGGCTACACCGCCTTCTACCCGCTGCCGGAGGCGTTCTTCGCCGACCCGGAGGGCTTCGGCGCCAAGCCGATCGGCAACGGCCCGTTCATGGCCGAGAGCGCGCTCGTCGAGGGCGAGGGCATCACCCTCACCAAGTACGACGACTACGCCGGCGACGACGCCGCGAAGGCCGACGGCGTGGAGTACCGCATCTACGCCGACATGAACACCGCCTACACCGACGTGCAGGGCGGCACGCTGGACATCGTCGACGAGATCCCGCCGGACGCCATCACCACGGCGAAGGACGAGTTCGGGGACCGGTACTTCGAGACCCCGTCCTCGTCGTTCACCTACCTGGGCTTCCCGACCTACGACGCCCGCTACGCCGACCCGCGCGTGCGCCAGGCGTTCTCGATGGCGATCGACCGCGAGGCCATCACCGACGCCATCTTCGGCGGCACGCGCAAGCCCGCCACCGACGCCATCGCGCCCGTCGTCGACGGCTACCGCGAGGACGCCTGCGAGTACTGCACCCTCGACGTCGACCGGGCCAACCAGCTCCTCGACGAGGCCGGCTTCGACCGCACCCAGCCGGTGGAGCTGTGGTTCAACTCCGGCGCCGGCCACGACGCCTGGGTCCAGGCCGTCGGCAACCAGCTCCGCGAGAACCTCGGCGTGGAGTACTCCCTGCAGGGCAGCCTCGACTTCTCCGAGTACCTCCCCAAGGGTGACGAGAAGGGCTTCACCGGCCCGTACCGCCTCGGCTGGTCCATGGACTACCCGAGCCCGCAGAACTACCTGGAGCCGCTGTACTCCACCGCTGCGACGGCGCCGGCGGGGTCGAACAACATGTTCTACTCCAACCCCGAGTTCGACTCCCTGATCGCCCAGGGCAACTCCGCGAGCAGCAACGAGGAGGCCATCAAGCTGTACCAGCAGGCCGACGACGTGCTCCTCGAGGACATGCCGATCATCCCGATGTTCTTCGGGCTGCAGCAGTCGGTGTACTCCGAGAACGTCGACGACGTCTTCGTCGACATCTTCGGCCGGGTGGACGCCTCCCAGGTGACCGTCACCAGCTGAACCACCGGACGGGGAGCGGGGCACCGGCGCAGCGCCGGCGCACCGCTCCCCGTCTGCGTCCGGCCCACCGCGGCCCGCCGCACCGCGGCGGGCCCCGCGTGAACCACCGCCGGTGGCGTCCCGCATGATGGACGCCACGCCGCAACCGTCGACCCGACGTCGGCGTGTCCGACCGAGGAGGGACATGGGCCGCTACATCGCGCGCCGCCTTCTGCTCACCATCCCCGTGCTCCTCGGGGCGTCCTTCCTGATCTTCGCCATGGTCTACGCGCTTCCGGGCGACCCGATCCGCGCGCTCGGCGGCGACCGGCCGCTCGCGCCGGCCGTGGTCGCCCAGCTGCGGGAGCAGTTCAACCTCAACGACCCGCTGGTCGTGCAGTACCTCAAGTACATGGGCGGGCTGGTCCAGGGCGACCTGGGCACCGACTTCCGCGGCCGCCCGGTGCTCGACACGATCAGCCAGCGGCTGCCGGTGACCCTGCGCCTGACCGTCGTGGCCATCGTCTTCGAGGTCGTCATCGGCATCGTCGCCGGCGTCCTCGCGGGCATCCGCCGCGGCGGCTACTTCGACAGCCTCGTGCTGGTCTCGACCACCGTGGTCGTCTCGATCCCGATCCTCGTGCTCGCCTTCATCACCCAGTACGCCTTCGGCCTGAAGCTCGGCTGGTTCCCGATCTCCGGCATCAGCCAGGGCTGGTACAGCTACCTGCTGCCCGGCCTGGTGCTCGCCTCCGGCTCGCTGGCCTACGTCGCCCGGCTGACCCGCACGAGCATCGCCGAGAACATGCGGGCCGACTACGTGCGCACCGCCCGCGCGAAGGGGCTGACGCCCCGCACGGTCATCGTCAAGCACACCCTGCGCAACAGCCTGATCCCGGTGGTCACCTACATCGGAGCCGACATCGGCGCGCTGCTCGGCGGCGCGATCGTCACCGAGTCCGTGTTCAACATCCCGGGCATCGGCCGCTCGGTGTTCGACGCCGTGCGCGCCCAGGAGGGCGCGGTCGTGGTCGGGATCGTCACGCTGATGGTCTTCTTCTTCGTCTTCTTCAACCTGGTCGTGGACGTCCTCTACGCCGTCCTGGACCCGAGGATCCGCTATGAGTGAGCCGCACAGCACCGACCAGCAGCAGCTCGACCTGCGCCACGACGAGGTCGTCGCCGGCACCACCACCGGGCTGGCCGAGCCGTCCGTCGACGTCACCGACGCCCGGCAGAACAGCCTCTGGAGCGACGCCTGGGCCCAGCTCAGGCGCAACCCGCTGTTCTGGATCGGTGCGGTCCTCGGCGTGGGCTTCGTCCTCGTGGCGCTCGCGCCGCAGTGGTTCTCCCGCGGGGCGGACCCCCGGGCGTGCGACCTCGCGAACTCCAAGCTCGGCCCGTCGGGCGCGCACTGGCTGGGCTACGACCAGCAGGGCTGCGACTACCTGGCCAACGTGGCCTACGGCGCCCGCAGCTCCCTGCTCATCGGCGTGCTCGGCGTCCTCGGCGTCCTCGTGCTCGGCGTCCTGGTCGGCGCCATCGCCGGCTACTACGGCGGCTGGCTCGACAGCCTGCTCTCGCGGCTGACGGACATCTTCTACGCGCTGCCGCTGGTCCTGGGCGCGCTCATCCTCCTGCGCACGACGTTCACCGAGCGCGGCCCGGTGGAGGTGGCGATCGCCCTGGCCGCCTTCGGCTGGATGACGGCGATGCGCCTGGTCCGCTCGCAGGTCATCGCCGTGAAGAGCTCGGACTACGTCGCGGCGGCCCGCGCGATGGGCGCCTCGGACTCGCGGATCCTCGTCCGGCACATCCTGCCCAACGCCGTGGCGCCGGTGCTGGTCTACGCGACCATCACCGTCGGCGTCCTCATCGCCGCCGAGGCGACCCTGACCTACCTCGGCGTGGGCCTGCAGCGCCCGGCCATCTCCTGGGGGCTGCAGATCTCCGAGGGGCAGACGCTGCTGCGCAGCGCGCCGCACCTGGTGCTCTTCCCGAGCATCGTCCTGACCCTGACCGTGATGGCCTTCATCATGATGGGCGACGCCCTGCGCGACGCCCTCGACCCGAGGCAGCGCTCATGACCACCGACATCACCGCCCCGTCGACCCGCCCGGTCGGCACCGGCCCGCTGCTGGAGGTCGACGACCTCCACGTGGAGTTCCGCACCCGCAGCGGCGTGGTCAACGCGGTCAACGGCATCAGCTACACCGTCGCCGAGGGGGAGACCCTGGCGATCCTCGGCGAGTCCGGCTCCGGGAAGTCCGTCTCGGCCCAGGCGATCATGGGCATCCTCGACTCCCCGCCCGCCGTGATCACCGGTGGCGGGATCCGGTTCGAGGGCCGCGACCTGCTCACCCTCTCCGAGGACGAGCAGCGCAAGGTCCGCGGCCCGGGGATCTCGATGATCTTCCAGGACGCGCTGTCGTCGCTGAACCCGGTCTACAGCGTGGGCTTCCAGATCGGCGAGATGTTCCGCGCCCACCGCGGCGCCTCCAAGAAGGAGGCGCGCGCCCGGGCCGTGGAGCTCATGGACCGGGTGCGCATCCCCGCCGCCGCCCGCCGCGTCGACGACTACCCGCACCAGTTCTCCGGCGGCATGCGCCAGCGCGTGATGATCGCGATGGCCCTGGCGCTGGACCCGCGGGTGCTCATCGCCGACGAGCCGACCACGGCCCTGGACGTCACGGTGCAGGCCCAGGTGATGGACCTGCTCAAGGACCTGCAGCGCGAGACCGGCATGGGCCTGGTGCTCATCACGCACGACCTCGGCGTGGTCAACGAGGTCGCCGACCGGGTGGCCGTGATGTACGCGGGCCGGATCGTCGAGCGCGGCACCGTCGACGACGTCTTCTCGAACCCGGCGATGCCCTACACCGAGGGCCTGATGAACTCGATCCCGCAGGTCGAGGCCAAGGGCACGCGGCTGCAGCCGATCGTCGGCCAGCCGCCGAACCTCGCCGCGATCCCGCGCGGCTGCCCCTTCCACCCGCGCTGCCCCCGGCGCCGGATCGGCGTGGAGGCGGCCCCCGGCCGCGACTGCGCCACCGACCTGCCGCCGCTGCGCGTCGTCGTCCCCGGCCGCGAGGCGGCCTGCCACTACAGCGAGGAGGTGCTCGGTGTCTCACCCCGCATCTGACGCAGGGCCCGGCCGGGCCTCCGTCCCGGCCACCGGCTCCACCGACGCCCAGGTCGACGCCGCCCGCGCGGCGGCGTCCGACCGCGTGCAGCCCGCGGGCGACCCGCTGCTGCAGGTCCGCGGCCTGAAGAAGCACTTCCCGCTCACCCAGGGGATCCTCCTCAAGCGCACCGTGGGCCAGGTCCGCGCCGTGGACGGCGTCGACCTCACCCTGGGCCGCGGGGAGACCCTCGGCCTGGTGGGGGAGTCCGGCTGCGGCAAGTCCACGGTCTCCAAGCTCCTCGTGGCGCTGGAGCGGCCGACCGACGGGCAGATCCTCTACAAGGGCGAGGACGTCGCGAAGATGGGCGGTCGCGCGCTCAAGCGGTACCGCCGCGAGGTCCAGATCATCTTCCAGGACCCCTACGCCTCGCTGAACCCGCGGATGACCGCCGGCGACATCGTCGCCGAGGGCTGGTCGGTGCACGCCGACATCGCCCCCCGCAGGGGGCGGCTGCAGCGCACGCAGGAGCTCCTCGAGCGCGTCGGCCTCAACCCCGACTACGTCAACCGCTACCCGCACCAGTTCTCCGGCGGCCAGCGCCAGCGCATCGGCATCGCCCGCGCCCTGGCGCTGCAGCCGGAGGTGATCGTCTGCGACGAGCCGGTCTCGGCGCTCGACGTCTCCGTGCAGGCGCAGGTCGTCAACCTCCTCGAGGACCTGCAGGACGAGTTCGGCCTGTCGTACCTGTTCATCGCCCACGACCTGTCGGTGGTGCGCCACATCTCCGACCGGGTCGCCGTGATGTACCTCGGCAGCATCGTCGAGGAGGGCACCGACGCGCAGGTCTACGGGCAGCCCTCCCACCCGTACACCCAGGCGCTGCTGTCCTCCGTGCCGCTGCACGAGCCGCGCCTGCGCGGGCAGAAGGACCGGATCCTCCTCACCGGCGACGTGCCCAGCCCGGCCGACCCGCCCTCGGGCTGCCGGTTCCGCACGCGCTGCTGGAAGGCGCAGGACGTCTGCGCCACCGAGGCCCCGGCGCTGGTCGACCGCGGCCAGGGGCACCCCTCCGCGTGCCACTTCGCCGAGGCCCGGCAGGTCGTCCCGATCGAGTCCTGAGGTCGCTCGGGAGCCGGCTCAGTCCACCGCTGCGCCGACCCCCGAGCCGACGGCGAACGTCACGGCCATCACGAGCAGGCCGACCCCGACGTTGCGGACCAGGGCCGGGCGCACCGGGGCCGGACCGAGCCGGGCGCTCGTCACGCCGGTGGCGGCCAGCGCCACCACGACGGCGGCCACCGTCACCGGCACCCGCCAGGACAGCGGCGGCAGCGCCACGGCCAGCAGGGGCAGCAGCGCCCCGAGGGTGAAGGCGGCCATCGAGGCCAGCGCGGCGCGCCAGGGGTCGCTGCGCTCGTAGGGGTCCAGGCCCAGCTCGGCCTCGGCGTGCGCGGCGAGGGCGTCGTGGGCGGTGAGCTCGACGGCCACCTGGCGGGCCAGGTGCGGGGACAGGCCCCGCGCGGCGTAGAGGTCCGCCAGCTCGGCGAGCTCCTCCTCGGGCAGGTGCTGCAGCTCCCAGCGCTCGCGCTCGAGCACCGCGTGCTCGGTGTCGCGCTGGGTGCTGACCGAGACGTACTCCCCGCCGCCCATCGACAGCGCGCCCGCGACCAGCCCCGCCACGCCGGCGACCACCACCGGGGCGTGCGCCGGCGTGGCCCCGGCCACGCCGACCACCAGCCCGGCGGTGGAGATGATCCCGTCGTTGGCGCCCAGGACGCCGGCGCGCAGCCAGCTGAGCCGGGAGACCACCGAGCCCGTCGAGGTCTCACCCGGGTGCGGCGGTGCGAGCTCGTCCACGGGTCGAGCGTGCCACGGGGTGGCACCCTGCGCAGGTGGCTGGGATGCGCGTGGTGGGTGCTGCTCTCGTCGACGACCTCCTCGCGCCGACGCGGCTGCTCGCCGCGCGGCGCACGGAGCCCCCGCGCCTGGCCGGTGGCTGGGAGCTGCCGGGGGGCAAGGTCGACCCGGGCGAGACGCCCGAGCAGGCGCTGCACCGCGAGCTCGACGAGGAGCTCGGCATCGGCGTCCGGCTCGGGGCCGAGCTCGTGGGCCCGGACCCCGCGTGGGGGCGAGGCGCCTGGCCGATGCCGGTCGCGGGGCCCGGTGCGGGGCTGGGCGGCGGGCTCATGCGGGTCTGGCTGGCGGTGGTCGTCTCGGGCGAGCCGGCACCGCTGGAGGGGCACGACGAGCTGCGCTGGCTGGAGCGCCCGGACTGGCACTCGGTGCCGTGGCTCCCGGTGGACCGGCCGGTGATCACCGCCCTGGGCGCGCGGGCCGACGCGGTCGCCTGAGCGCTCGTCCGCTCGCGCGTCGGCCCGGACCACCACGGGCCGTTAGACTGGAGCCTCCCCACCCCCTTCTGGAACGAGTGCTGAAGCATGTCCGCTGTCTCCACGGGCGAGTCCCTGCGCACGCGCAACGACCTGCGCAACATCGCCATCGTGGCGCACGTCGACCACGGCAAGACCACGCTGGTCGACGCGATGCTGCGCCAGTCGGGTGCGTTCAGCAGCCACGAGACCGACGAGGGCCTCGTCGAGCGCGTCATGGACTCCGGTGACCTCGAGCGCGAGAAGGGCATCACCATCCTCGCGAAGAACACCGCGGTGCACTACACCGGCCCCGCGGCCGCCGCGTCGGGCAGCCCGGACGGCGTCACCATCAACATCATCGACACCCCCGGCCACGCCGACTTCGGCGGCGAGGTCGAGCGCGGCCTGTCCATGGTCGACGCGATCGCCCTGCTGGTCGACGCCAGCGAGGGCCCGCTGCCCCAGACCCGCTTCGTGCTGCGCAAGGCCCTCGCCGCGAAGCTGCCGGTGATCCTCGTGGTGAACAAGGTCGACCGCCCCGACGCCCGGATCGCCGAGGTGATCGACGAGACCTACGACCTGTTCATGGACCTGGCCGCGGACTTCGCCGACGCCGACGAGCTGCTCGAGTTCCCGATCGTCTACGCCTCGGCCCGCGCCGGGCGCGCCTCGATGAACCGCCCCGCCGACGGCGGGATGCCGGACAGCGAGAACCTCGAGCCGCTGTTCCAGACCATCCTCGACACCGTGCCGGCCCCCTCGTACACCGAGGGCGCGCCGCTGCAGGCGCACGTGACCAACCTCGACGCCTCGCCCTTCCTCGGCCGCATCGCGCTGTGCCGCATCCACGAGGGCACCATCGTCAAGAACCAGCAGGTCATGTGGTGCCGCGCCGACGGCACGCAGACCCGGGTGAAGATCACCGAGCTGCTCATGACCGAGGCCCTGGTGCGCAAGCCCGCCGAGCAGGCCGGCCCCGGCGACATCATCGCGGTGGCGGGCATCCCCGACATCACCATCGGCGAGACCCTGGCCGACCCCGAGGACCCGCGCCCGCTGCCGCTGATCACGGTCGACGAGCCGGCCATCTCCATGACCATCGGCACCAACACCGCCCCGACCGCGGGCAAGGTCCGCGGCTCGAAGGTGACCGCCCGCCTCGTCAAGGACCGCCTGGACCGCGAGCTCGTCGGCAACGTGTCGATGCGCGTGCTCCCCACCGAGCGCCCCGACGCGTGGGAGGTCCAGGGCCGCGGCGAGCTCGCGCTGGCGATCCTCGTCGAGCAGATGCGCCGCGAGAACTTCGAGCTGACCGTGGGCAAGCCCCAGGTGGTCACCAAGGAGATCGACGGCAAGGTCCACGAGCCGCTCGAGCGCCTGACGATCGACGCCCCGCAGGAGTACCTGGGCGCCATCACCCAGCTGCTGGCCGTCCGCAAGGGCCGCATGGAGCAGATGTCCAACCACGGCACCGGGTGGGTCCGGATGGAGTTCCTCGTCCCCAGCCGCGGCCTGATCGGCTTCCGCACCGAGTTCCTCACGGAGACCCGCGGCACCGGCATCGCCCACGCCACCTTCGAGCGCTACGAGCCGTGGTTCGGCGAGCTGCGCACCCGCCCGTCCGGCTCGATGGTCTCCGACCGCTCCGGGGTGGCCACGACCTACGCCATGACCTCCCTCCAGGAGCGCGGCACGATGTTCGTCGAGCCCGGCACCGAGGTGTACGAGGGCATGGTCATCGGTGAGAATTCGCGCGCCGACGACATGGACGTGAACATCACCAAGGAGAAGAAGATGACCAACGTCCGCTCCAACGCGGACGAGCTGGAGCGGCTGGTGCCGGCGCGCAAGCTCTCCCTCGAGCAGAGCCTGGAGTTCTGCCGCGAGGACGAGTGCGTCGAGGTCACCCACGACGCCATCCGCATCCGCAAGGTCGTCCTCGACCAGGGCGAGCGGGCCCGCAGCTCCGCCCGCGCCCGCCGGGGCTGAGCCGGTCGCTCTCGGGCTACGGTGGCGCGATGACCACCGTGCCCGAGAGCGAGCCCGGCCCCTCCGGGGAGGGCGTCGAGACCGCCGAGGCGCTCGCGGACGACCTCCTCAGCGACGTCGCGAGCATCGTCGACGGCGCCGCCGACCGCGAGCTCGAGCCGCAGGACGTCGAGGCGATGGACGCCCTGGACTCCCCCCGGCGCCTGCTGCTCGTCCACGCCCACCCCGACGACGAGACGATCGGCAACGGCGCGACCATGGCGCGCTACGCCGCCGCGGGCGCGCACGTCAGCCTCGTGACCTGCACCCGCGGTGAGCGCGGGGAGGTCGTCGACCCCGCCCTCGCCTCCCTGGAGGGCGACGGGCCCGCGCTGGCCGCCCGCCGCGCCCTGGAGCTGGGCGCGGCCATGGAGGCGCTCGGCGTCACCGACCACCGCTTCCTCGACGACGCCCCGCTGGTGGGCGAGAGCGCCGGGGACACCGCCGCCGTCCACTACGAGGACTCCGGCATGGCGTGGGGCCCGGGCCGCGTCGCCGTCCCCGCCCCGGACACCGCGCCGACCGCCTTCGCCCGCGCGGACCTCGAGGAGGCCGCGGCCCGCCTGGCCGGGGTGCTGCGCGCGGTGCGACCGCAGGTCGTCGTCACCTACGAGCCCGGTGGCGGCTACGGCCACCCCGACCACGTGCGGGCCCACGCGGTGGCGGTGCGCGCGGTCGAGCTGGCCGCCGACGCCGGTGCCCCGCGCGTGGTCGGCAGCGAGCCGTGGGAGGTCGCGAAGGTCTACGAGAGCGTCGTCCCGCGCTCCCTCGCCGGCGAGCTCTTCGGGAGCGAGGGCGCCGCCGAGGGCCTGCCGAGCATGGTGGTCGACGACGCGGAGGTCACCGCCGAGGTCGAGGCGCCCGAGCAGCTGGAGGCCAAGGTCGCGGCGCTGCGGGCCCACCGCAGCCAGGTGCGCCTGCGCGGCGCCGAGATGATGATCAGCCACGACCAGTGGCTGCCGGTGTGGACGACCGAGCACTACCGGCTGCGCACCGGCCGGCCGGCGCCGGCCGCGGACCGCGCCGACGGCCGCGAGACCGACCTCTTCGCCGGCGTCGCCCCCGGATCCGGGCCCGGCGCCTCCCCGACGGCGTGAGCGCCGCCGCCGCGGGGGCCGGCCCGGTCGGTCCCGACGAGTTCCGGGCTGCCGTGCAGGGCATCGCCAGCGGCGTGGCGGTGGTCTCGACGGCGCTGCGAGGGCTGCAGCACGCCATCACCGCGACGTCCTTCACGTGGGTGTCGGTCGAGCCGCCGCTGCTGCTCGTCTGCCTGCACGAGGACGCCCGCCTCCTCGACGCCGTGGAGGAGACCGGCACGTGGGGCCTGAGCCTGCTGGCCTCGGGGCAGCGGGCCGCCGCCGCGTGGCTGGCCACCCCGGGGCGTCCCGCGGTCGGCCAGCTGGAGCGCGTGCCGCACGCACCGGGGCCGGTCACCGGCGCGCCGCTGCTGACCGGCGCGCTGGCCACCTTCGAGTGCCGCACCACCGACGCCCACCCCGGCGGCGACCACGTCATCGTCGTGGGGGAGGTGCTCGCCGTGACGACGTCCGTCGAGGACGACCCGCTGGTCCGGTTCCGCGGAAACTACCGCCGGCTGGCCTGAGGCGCCCTAGCCTCGGCAGGTGACCGGAGTCGTGGACGTGCCCGCTGAGCCCATGCTCAGGCCCCGACGCGGAGGGTCGCGCTCGTCCGCCCCCCGCGGCGGCCGCCCGGACCGCGCCGCCCAGCCGGAGCAGCCCCGGCGCTCGCGGCGC
>NZ_JBZYWI010000048.1:0-20627 GCF_058932755.1 Quadrisphaera sp. DVD1 | reverse complement strand
CCGCCACCCCAGCGCCCGCGCCCGCCCCTGCGCCCGCCCCTGCGGCTCGGCCCAGCGCCGCCGCACGGGTGCTGGCCAAGCCGCCGGTGCGCGCCCTGGCCCGCACGCTGGGGATCGACCTCACCGCCATCACCGGCACCGGGCAGGGCGGAGTCGTCACCCGCGAGGACCTCCTGGCCCACCAGAGCGCGGCGTCGCAGGCCCCGGCGACGGCTCCCGAGGCGTCGTCCGACCTCGCAGCGCGCGAGACGCGGGTGCCGATCCGCGGCGTCCGCAAGGCCACCGCGCAGCAGATGGTCGCCAGCGCGTTCACCGCCCCGCACGCCACGGCGTTCATCACGGTCGACGTCACGCGCACGATGAAGCTGCTCGACCGGCTGCGCGCCGACCGCGAGTTCAAGGACGTCCACGTCTCCCCGCTGCTCGTGGTGATGCGGGCGATCTGCCTCGCCGTCGCGCGCAACCCCGGCATCAACGCCAGCTGGGACGAGGCCGCCCAGGAGATCGTCCACAAGCACTACGTGAACCTCGGCATCGCCGTGGCCACCCCGCGCGGGCTGCTCGTGCCGAACATCAAGGACGCCGAGCGGCTGTCGCTGCGCGACCTCGCCGACGCCCTCACGGCCCTGGTGCGCACCGCGCGCGACGGGCGCACGCAGCCCGCCGAGCTCGCCGGCGGGACGATCTCGATCACCAACATCGGCGTCTTCGGCGTGGACACGGGCACGCCGCTGCTCAACGCGGGGGAGGCCGCGATCCTCTGCCTGGGCGCGGTGAAGCAGCGGCCGTGGGTGCACAAGGGCAAGGTCAGGCCGCGCTGGGTGACGGAGCTGTCGGTCTCCTTCGACCACCGGCTCGTCGACGGCGACCTCGGGTCGAAGTTCCTGGCCGACATCGCCGCGGTGCTCGAGCGCCCCGACACCGCCCTGCGCTGGGGCTGACGGCCACCTCCACGCGGGTCCTCCCGCCGATCATGGAGAAGACCGGGGTGCCGAGCGCACCCGGGCGACGGTGCGCTCGGGGTGGCGCAGGACGTCGTCGGCGGTGAGCACGAGCACGCGCCAGCCGCGGTCCTCGAGCAGCTCCTTGCGCGCGACGTCCTCGCGCCACGGGCGCCGGTCGGTGCGGTGCACGTCGCCGTCGTGCTCCACAGCCAGGCGCGCGGCGGGCCAGGACAGGTCCGGCCGGGCCATCCAGTCGCCGTCGAGCGCCAGGTCCTGGCCGCACACCGGCGCGGGGATCCCGGCGGCCAGCAGCAGCAGGCGCAGGCGCGTCTCCATCGGCGAGTCGACCCGGTAGCGGACGCTGGAGGGCACCTCCCTCAGCGCGACGACGCCCCGGGTGCGGGCTCGCGCCCGGACGGCGGCGGCCATCCGCGCGTCGTCGGCCCACCGTCGCCGCACCGCGTCACCGAGCGCGACGGCGTCCACCAACCGCAGGGACGGTGCCATGTCGCACCACAGGTCCACCGGGTGGACCACCCGCAGCCCGTGACCCGGGTGCGCGAGGGCCCCGTCCGGGCGCAGGCCCTCGCCGGCGTGCACGCCCGGCCCTGAGTCAGCTCTTGGCGGCCAGCCAGCGCAGCGCGGCCAGGTACCCCTCGACGCCGAGCCCGGCGATCACCGCGGACGCCACGGGCGAGACGAAGGAGTGGCGGCGGAACTCCTCGCGCGCGTGCACGTTCGACAGGTGCACCTCCACCAGCGGGGCGGTGAGCATCGCGCAGGCGTCGCGCAGTGCCACCGAGGTGTGCGTCCACGCGGCCGGGTTGAGCACGACGGCGGCCCCGGCGTCAGCGGCCTCGTGCAGCCAGCCCAGCATCGTCGCCTCGTCGTCGGTCTGGTGCGCGACCAGTCCCAGCCCCAGCTCGGCGGCGGTGGCCCGGGCGGCGTCCTCGAGCTGCGCGAGCGTCGTCGTGCCGTAGACGTCGGGCTCGCGCGTGCCGAGCCGGCCGAGGTTCGGTCCGTTGAGCAGGTAGACGTCCACGGCGCCTAGGGTGCCAGTCGTGGGAGTCCTGCGGGTCGCAGCGGTGCAGGTGGCGTACGGCGACGACGAGCCGGTGGCCGCCCGCCGCGAGCGCGTGGCCGCCCTCGTGGCCGCCCAGCGCGGGGTCGACCTCGTCGTCCTGCCCGAGCTGTGGGCGCCCGGTGGGTTCGCCTCGCGGCACTGGGCCGAGCGCGCCGAGGCCGTCGACGGCCCCACGGTGCGCGCGATCGCGGACGCCGCCCGGTCGATCGGCGCGGTGGTCCACGCCGGCTCGATCATCGAGGCGGCGCCCGAGGGCCACCCCGAGCGCGGCGCCCAGGGGCGCGGCCTGTGGAACACCTCCGTCGTCCTGGGCCCGGACGGCGGCGTGCTGGCCACCTACCGCAAGGTGCACCGCTTCGGCTTCGGCGCCGGTGAGCCGCTGCTCCTCGAGGCCGGCGAGGACGTCGTCACCACGACGCTGCCGCTGGCCGGGGGCGTGCCCACGGGCCTGGCCACCTGCTACGACCTGCGCTTCCCCGAGCTGTTCCGCGCGCTGCTGGACGCCGGGTCGCACCTCGTGCTCGTGCCCGCGGCCTGGCCGGCCGCGCGGGTCGAGCAGTGGAGCCTGCTGGCCCGGGCCCGCGCTGTCGAGGACCAGGTCGTCGTCGTCGCCGTGAACACGGCCGGCAGCCACGCGGGGCTGGCGATGGGCGGGCGCAGCGTCGTCGTCGACGCCCGCGGCCGGGTGCTCGCCGAGGCCGGGACGGACGAGGAGGTGCTCGTCGTGGAGGTCGACCTCGACGACGTGCCGCGCTTCCGCGAGGAGTTCCCCGTGCTCGCCGACCGGCGCCTGTAGGAGGAGACCTACCCTGGAGGGGTGCTCACCCCCGAGCTGACCCCCCCGCACCTGGCCCCTGAGGCGCCGGACGCCGGGCGCCCGACGTCCCGGCTGCCGCTGGCCCTGGTCGTGGGCGTGCCGGCGATGCTCCTCGCCCTCGTGGTCTCGATGCTGGCCACCGGCGCCGCCTCGCCCCTGAGCCTCGGCGACCCCGGCCCGCTCGTGCGCTGGGGCCTGCCCGTCGTGCGCGCCACCTCCGAGCTCGCGGTGTCGGTCGTGCTCGGCGCGCTCGTGCTGCTCGCGGTCGCCGTGCGCCCGGGCACCGCCGCCTGGCGCGCCGGTGCCCGCGCGAGCGCCGCGGCCTCGGTCGTGTGGGTGCTGGCCGCGGTGGCCCAGCTGGTGCTCGGCTACGCCGACGTCGCGGGGCTGCCGGTCGGGTCCTCGTCCTTCAGCACCGAGCTCGGCTTCTTCCTCACCGAGGTGCCCTCGGGCCAGCTGCTCGCCTGGAGCGCGCTGCTGGCGGTGGTCGCGGCCACGGTGCCGGCGGTCGGCGTCACCGGGCCTGGCGGCGCCGCCGCCGGCGCGGTGCTGGCCGCGCTGGCCCTCGTGCCGCTCGCCCTCGGCGGTCACGCCCCCGGCGGGGTCGGAGGGCACCGCACCGCGGTGAGCGCGTGGTGGCTGCACGGCGTCGGGGTCGGCGTCTGGGTCGGCGGCCTGGTCGCGCTCGCGCTCGTCGTCAGCGCCCTGGGCCCCGACCTCGCGCGCGTCGCCCGGCGCTACTCCACCCTCGCGCTCGGCTCCTTCGTGCTCGTCGTGGTCTCCGGCGTGGCCAACGGGTGGGTCCAGCTGACCGGGACGGCGTCGAACCTCCTCACCGGCTACGGCGCGCTCCTCCTCGTCAAGACCGCCGCGACGGCGGCCCTCGGCGCGGCCGGCTGGGCGCACCGCCGTCGCGCGCTGGCGGGCCTGGAGGAGGGGACCAGCGCCGGCGGCCGCGCCTTCCGCCGCCTGGTCGCCGGTGAGGTCGTGGTCATGGCCGCGACCATCGGCGTGGCCGTGGCGCTCGCGCGCACCGGCCCCCCGGCGGCCGCCGAGCTGCCGGTCCCGGCGTCCCTCGCCGAGCAGGTGACCGCGTCGCCCGTGCCGCCGCTGCCGCTGACCGCCGGCCGGTTCTTCACCGAGACCAACCCCGACCTGCTGTGGCTCGTCGTGGTGGCCGTGCTGGCCTGGCTGTACCTGGCCGGCGTCCGGCGCCTGCGCCTGCGCGGCGACACCTGGCCGGTGGGCCGCACGATCGGCTGGCTGTCGGGGCTCGCGGTGCTCGCCTGGGTGACCTCCGGTGGCCCGTCGGCCTACGCGGAGCTGCTGTTCAGCGCCCACATGGTCGCCCACATGGTGCTGGCGATGGTCGTGCCGCTGCTGCTGGTCACCGGCGCCCCGGTGACCCTGGCGGTGCGCGCCCTGCCCCGGCGCACCGACGGCTCGCGCGGCCCGCGCGAGTGGCTGCTGGTGCTCGTGCACTCGCGGTGGGCGCGGATCGTGTCGCACCCGCTGGTCGCCGCGGCGGTCTTCGCGCTGAGCCTCGTCGTCTTCTACTACTCGCCGCTGTTCGAGCTGGCGCTGAGCACGCACCTGGGCCACGAGCTCATGCAGGTGCACTTCCTGCTCTCGGGCTACCTGTTCGCCTCGGCCGTGATCGGCGTCGACCCCGGCACCGACCGGCCCTCGTACCCGCTGCGCCTCGTCCTGCTGCTCGCGACGATGGCCTTCCACGCCTTCTTCGGGGTGACCCTCATGTCCGGGGAGTCGCTGCTGGCGGCGAGCTGGTTCTCCTCCCTCGGCCTCGGCGTCGACGCGCTGGCCGACCAGCGCACCGGGGGCGGCATCGCGTGGGGGATCGGGGAGTTCCCGACCCTGCTGCTGGCCGCGGTGCTGGCCGTGCAGTGGTCGCGCAGCGACACCCGCGAGGCGAAGCGCTCGGACCGCGCGGCCGACCGGGACGACGCGGCGCTGAACGCCTACAACGCCATGCTGGCCCGGATGGCCGACGGCGACGCCGGCGCCGGGGTCCCGGCGACGCCGGCCGAGCGTGGTAGGCAGGAGGGGTGAGCTCCTTCGACGACCTCGCCGCCTTCACCGCCCTGCCCCGCCTGAGCGGCCTCGCCCTGTCCCCGGACGGCACCCGCCTGGTCACGGCGGTCTCCCGCCCGGACGCCGACGGCGCGCGGTACGTCTCGGCGCTGTGGGAGGTCGACCCGGCGGGGCAGCGACCGGCCCGGCCGCTGACGCGCAGCGAGGCGGGGGAGTCCTCGCCCGCCTTCACCCCGGGCGGCGACCTGCTCTTCACGTCCACGCGCCCGGACGCCGGCCCCGGGTCCCCTGCGCCCGCGCCGGGCGACGACACCCCGCCGGCCCTGTGGCTGCAGCCCGCCGGCGGCGGCGACGCCCGCGTGGTCGCCACCCGGCCCGGCGGCGTCGGCGGCGTGGTCGTGGCCAGCGAGGCCGGCACCGTGCTGCTCGCCTCGGCGACGCTGCCGTCGGCGGTCGACGCCGAGGACGACGCGCGCCGCCGGAAGGCCCGCCGCGAGCGGAAGGTCTCCGGGGTCCTGCACGCCGAGGCAGCGGTCCGGTACTGGGACCACGACCTCGGCGCCGACCGCGCCCGCCTGCTGGCCGCCGACCCCGCCCCGCTGGCCGACCCGGCGTCCACCGCCCGCCTGGATCTGCGCGACCTCACCGGCCACGTGGGCTCGGCGCTGGAGATGGAGGCGGCCTGGGACCTCGCGCCCGACGGCGCCACGGCGGTCACCACGTGGAACGTCGCCGAGGCGCACGGGGCCTACCGCACCGCGCTCGTGGCGATCGACGTCGCCACCGGGGAGCGCCGCACGCTCGCCGACGACCCCGCGTTCGAGCACGAGGAGCCGGTGGTCTCCCCGGACGGCGCGCGGGTCGCGCTCGTGCGCACCCGCCGCTCCACCCCCGAGCACCCGGTCGTGCCCGTGCTCGCCGTCGTCGACCTCGCGACCGGCGAGGTGCACGAGCTCGCCGCGGGCTGGGACCGCTGGCCGAGCCGGCCGCGCTGGACGCCGGACGGCGCCGCGCTCGTGGTCGTCGCCGACGACGGCGGGCGGGCCCCGCTGTTCCGGGTCGACGCCACGAGCGGCGAGGTCGTGCGCCTGACCGCGGACGACGGCGCCTACGCCGACCACGCCGTCTCGCCCGACGGCGCGTGGGTGTACGCGCTGCGCTCGGCCGTCGACGCGCCACCGGCCCCCGTGCGCGTGGCGCTGGCCGAGGGCTCGCAGCCCGAGCCGCTGCCCGGACCGGCGCAGGCACTCGGGGTCGACGCCGCCCTGCCGGGAACCCTCACCGAGGTCACCACCACCGCGGGCGACGGCACGCCGCTGCGCGGCTGGCTGGTGCTGCCCGAGGGCGCCTCGGCGCAGGCCCCCGCGCCGCTGCTGCTGTGGATCCACGGCGGGCCGCTGGGCAGCTGGAACGCGTGGTCGTGGCGCTGGAACCCGTGGGTCGCCGCGGCGCGCGGCTACGCCGTCCTGCTCGCCGACCCGGCGCTGAGCACCGGGTACGGGATCGACTTCGTCCGGCGCGGCTGGGGGGCGTGGGGCGGCGCGCCGTTCACCGACCTCATGGACCTCACCGACGCGGCGGTGGCGCGCGAGGACGTCGACGCCGAGCGCACCGCGGCGCTGGGCGGCTCCTTCGGGGGCTACATGGCCAACTGGGTCGCCGGGCACACCGACCGGTTCCGCGCGATCGTCACCCACGCGTCGCTGTGGGCGCTGGACCAGTTCGCCACGACCACCGACGCCCCGCACTACTGGCTGCGGGAGATGACCGGGCAGATGGCCTGGGACAACTCCCCGCACCACGCGGCGGACGCCATCACGACGCCGGTGCTCGTCGTCCACGGCGACACCGACCACCGCGTGCCGATCGGCGAGGCCCTGCGGCTGTGGTGGGACCTGCTGTCCCGCTCCGGCGCGGAGGACGGGTCGAGCCCGCACCGGTTCCTGTACTACCCCGACGAGGGCCACTGGGTGCTCTCGCCGGGCAACGCCGCGCTCTGGTACGACACCGTGCTGGCCTTCCTGGCCGTGCACGTGCTGGAGCAGGACTGGACCGCACCGGAGGTGCTGGGATGACGCGCTGGGGATTCATCGCGACCGGGGGGATCGCCGCCACGCTGGCCGGCGACCTCGCGCTGACCGAGGGCGCCCAGGCGCTGGCCGTGGCCTCGCGCGACGCCGGCCGGGCTCGCGCGTTCGCCGACGCCCACGGCTTCGAGCGCGCCTACGGCTCCTACGCGGAGCTGTTCGCCGACCCCGACGTCGACGCCGTCTACGTCGCCACCCCGCACGGGCAGCACCACGCCGTGGCCACGCAGGCGCTGCGCGCCGGCAAGCCGGTGCTGCTGGAGAAGCCCGTCACCTGCAGCGCCGCCGCCGCCCGCGACCTCGTCGGGGTGGCGCGCGAGAGCGGCACCTTCCTCATGGAGGCGATGTGGACGCGCTTCCAGCCCACCGTCGTCGCGCTCCGCGAGCTGCTGGCCGACGGCGCGATCGGCGACGTGCGCACCGTGACGGCCGACCTCGGGTTCCGCGCCCCGTTCGACCCGGAGAACCGCATGTGGGACCCGGCCAAGGGCGGCGGCGCGCTGCTCGACCTCGGCGTCTACCCGGTCTCCTTCGCGCAGATGCTCCTCGGGGCGCCGTCGACCGTGCAGGTGACCGGCGCCCTCGCCTCCACCGGCGTGGACGCCGAGGCCGCCCTGCTGCTCGGCTGGCCCGGCGGCCAGCAGGCGCTGCTGTCGGTGACGATCGTCGCCACGCCGCCGAGCTCGGCCCGCATCGTCGGCACGCACGGCTGGATCGACCTCGACCCGCCGACCTACCGCCCCGCGCGCCTGCGCGTGCACCGCGACGGCGCCGACGAGCCCGAGGTCGTGGAGCTGCCCGGCGCCGGCAGCGGGTACGTCGAGCAGTTCGCGCACGTGCAGCAGTGCCTGGCCCAGGGGCTGACCGAGAGCCCGGTGATGCCGCTGGACGACACGCTCGCCGTGATGGACGTGCTCGACGCCGCGCTGGAGCACCTCGGGGCCGTGCACGTCGACGAGGGGTTCTCGGTGGTGCCGGCATGACCGCCACCTCCACCCCCCGCACCCGGGTGCGGGCCCCCCAGCTGCTCGGCCGTCGCTGGCTGGGCACCGGCGGTCGCGACCTCGACCTGGCCTCGCTGCGCGGCAAGGTCGTGCTCCTGGACTTCTGGACCAGCTGCTGCGTGAACTGCCAGCACGTGCTCGACGAGCTGCGCCCGCTGGAGGAGGAGTTCGCCGACGTCCTCGTCATCGTCGGCGTCCACTCCCCGAAGTTCGCCCACGAGGGCACCGTCGAGGCGGTCGACGCCGCGGTGCGCCGCTGGGACGTGCGCCACCCGGTGCTCGACGACCCCGAGCTGACCACCTGGCAGGCCTACGCCGCCCGGGCCTGGCCGACGCTCGTCGTCGTCGACCCCGAGGGCTACGTCGTCGCGTCCCTGTCGGGGGAGGGCCACGCCCACGGGCTGTCGGTGCTGCTGCGCGAGCTCGTCGCCGAGCACGAGGCGAAGGGCACGCTGCACCGCGGGTCCGGCCCGTACGTGCCGCCGGCCGACCCGCCGAGCGCGCTGAGCTTCCCCGCCGCGGTGCTCGCCCTGCCCGAGCGCCTCGGCGGCGGGCTGCTCGTCTCCGACACCGCCCACCACCAGCTCGTCGTGCTCGAGCCCGACCTCGTCACCGAGCGGGCCCGGATCGGCACCGGCGAGCGCGGGCTCGCCGACGGCCCCGCGGACGCCGCCCGGTTCGCCGAGCCGGCCGGCCTGGCGCTGCTGCCCCCTGACGTCGCGGCGCGGGTGGGCTGGGACGTCGCGGTGGCGGACTCGGTCAACCACGCCGTGCGCGGGCTGCGGCTGGCCGGCGGCGCGGCGTCGGTGGTCACCGTCGCCGGCACCGGCGAGCAGCTGCGCCGCCGCGAGGGCGGCGGGGCGGCGCTGGGCCAGGAGCTGTCCACGCCCCTGGCGCTGGCCTGGTTCGACGACCAGCTCGTCATCGCCATGGCCGGCGTCCACCAGCTGTGGGCGCTCGACGTCGCCGCGGCCCCGGCCGACGGCGTGGTGCGGGTGCTGGCCGGCACCACCGCCGAGGGCGTGCGCGACGGCGCCGCGGAGCAGGCCTGGTTCGCGCAGACCTCCGGCCTCGCCGCCTCGGCAGACGGCTCGCTCCTGTGGATGGTCGACGCCGAGACCTCAGCCCTGCGCTGGCTCTCCCGCGCCGAGGGCGAGGTGGACCGCGCGGTGCAGGAGGTGGCCGACGACCGGATGGCCAACGTGCTGCCCGTCGCCGGCGCCGGCTACGAGGTCGGCACCGAGGTCGGCACGGGCCTGTTCGACTTCGGGTTCCGCGACGGCGCCGCCGACCAGGCGCTGCTGCAGCACCCGCTCGGCCTCGCCGTCCTGCCCGACGGGTCGGTCGCCGTGGCCGACACCTACAACGGGGCGCTGCGCCGCTACGACCCGGCGACCGGGCAGGTCAGCACGCTGGCCCGCGACCTCGCCGAGCCGGCCGCGGTGCTCGTCGAGGACGGCGGGGCCACCCTCGTCGTCGTCGAGTCGGCCGCGTCGCGCCTGGTGCGGGTGCCGGTGCCGGCCGCCGCCCAGCGCGTGGACGGCCCCGCCCAGCAGGTGCGCCGGCCCCCGACGCCGCTCGCGCCGGGCGCGGTGGACCTGCGGATCGCCTTCACCCCGCCGACCGGGCAGAAGCTCGACCTCCGCTGGGGCGACCCGACGCGGCTCGTCGTCTCGGCGTCCCCGCCGGAGCTCCTGCTCGAGGGTGCCGGTGACAGCCCGGGCCTGAGCCGGCGGCTCGTGCTCGCCGACGGGTTCGCGGACGGCGTCCTGCACGTCTCCGTCCAGGCGGCGGCGTGCGACGGCGACCCGGTGACCGGCGAGGTGCCCGAGCACGCGGCCTGCCACCTCTACCAGCAGGACTGGGGCATCCCCCTGGCGCTGACCGACAGCGGCGCCGCCGTCCTGGGCCTCGACCTGCGCGGCGTCTGACCCGTCCGGGTGCCCTCCCACCGCACTTCTGGCGAGAAGTGCGGTGGGATGGGCCTCCTGAGCCGCACTTCTCGCCAGGAGTGCGGAGACGACGGGACCGGAGGCGGCGCGATGGCGAGCAGGGCACCGGCGGAGGAGCTGGACGTCGACGGCGTCGCCGTCCGCTTCACCAGCCCGGACCGCGTGGTCTTCCCCGAGCTGGGCGAGGCGGGCGGCACCAAGCGCCACCTCGTCGAGTACTACCGGGCGGTGGCCCAGCGCACCGACGACGGCGAGCTCGGGCCGCTCGTGCGGGCGCTGCACCAGCGGCCGACGTACCTGCAGCGCTTCCCCGACGGCGTGACCGGCGAGGAGGTCTACCAGAAGCGGGTGCCGCCGCACGCCCCGCCGTACGTGCGCACGTGCCGGGTGACCTTCCCCTCGGGCCGCACGGCCGACGCCCTGCGGGTGGACGCCGCGGCGCCGGTCGTGTGGGCCGCGCAGATGTCGGCCGTGACCTTCCACCCCTGGCCCACCCGCTGCGGCCCGGACCCGGAGTCCGTCGAGCGTCCCGACGAGCTGCGGATCGACCTCGACCCCCAGCCCGGGACGGCGTTCGCCGAGGCCCGGGAGGTGGCCCTCGACGTCCTGGCGCCGCTCCTGGAGGAGCTGGGCTACGTCGGCTTCCCCAAGACCAGCGGGGGCCGGGGTCTGCACGTCTACGTCCGGATCGAGCCGCGCTGGGAGATCACGCAGGTGCGGCGGGCGGCGATCGCCCTGGCGCGCGAGGTCGAGCGGCGCGCCGGCGGGCGGGTCACCACGGCGTGGTGGAAGGAGCAGCGCACCGCGGCGATCTTCGTCGACTACAACCAGAACGCCCGCGACCACACGATCGCCTCGGCGTACTCGGTGCGCGCCACCCCGCGGGCGACGGTCTCCACGCCGCTGACCTGGGCCGAGCTCGTCGACGCCGAGCCGGACGACCTCACGATGGCGACGGTGCCGGCCCTGCTGGCCCGCCGCGGCGACCCGATGGCGGCGCTGGACGACGTCGCCCACGACCTGTCGCCGCTGCTGGAGATGGCCGAGCGCGACGACGCCGCCGGCGCCGGCGACCTGCCGTACCCGCCGAACCACCCCAAGATGCCGGGGGAGCCGAAGCGGGTGCAGCCGAGCAAGGACCGCGACCTCAAGGGCTGACCACCCGCCCGGGTGACGGCCGGGTCGCGGCGGGGGTGGCCCGCGGCCATGATCACGCGCAGAGCCCGACCCCCGGGCTCCGGGAGGAGCACCACCATGGGCATCGGAACCGGCATCGTCCTGCTGGTCGTCGGCGGCATCCTGGCCTTCGGGGTGCAGGACCGCTTCGACGCGATCGACCTCACGGCGATCGGCTACATCTGCATGGCCGGCGGCGCGCTGGCGATCATCCTCAGCCTCGTGATGAACCAGCAGCGCACGAACACCACGCACAGCGCCTACATCGAGCGCCACGACGACGTCCCGCCCCGCCCCTGAGGGCGGAACGGGACGTCGGTGGTGTGAGGAGCGGGGCGGTCAGGCCGGCAGGCTGTCGGCCTTGACCGCGTCGCGCTGGCCGATCGGCTGCTCCGGGCCCTTGGTGGTGTCCCGCACGGTCTGCTGCTCCGTCTCGGCGTTGATCTCGGCGCCGAGGAGGATCGCGTAGCCGGTCAGCCACAGCCACATGAGCAGGACCACGACGCCGGCGAGCGAGCCGTAGCTGCTGCCGTACCCGCCGAACGCGGTGTAGAGCGAGAACCCGATCGACACGATGATCCACAGCACGGTGGCGATGACCGCGCCGACCGAGGCCCACTTCATCTTCGGGGCGTCGCGGTCGGGAGCCAGGCGGTACAGCACCGCCAGGGCCGCGGTCACGGCGCCGAGCAGGATCACCCAGCGGGCCACCTGGACGCCGAGCCAGGCGATCCCGGACAGGCCCAGGGCGTCGAGCACGGGCGGGAGCACCGCGATGAGCGCCACGGCGATGACGACGAAGATGATGGCGCCGACGGTGAGCAGCAGGGCGAGCCCCTTGCGCTTGACGAAGCCGCGGGTCTCCTCCTCGTCGTAGGCGATGTTGACCGCCGTGATGAGGTTGCCGGTGCCGTTCGAGGCGCTCCAGAGCGCCAGCAGCACGGAGATGACGAGGCCGAGGCCCAGGCTGCTGGGCTCCTGGTTGGCCAGCGTGGTGCCCTGGTCGACCAGCAGCTCGGCGGCGGGCCCGGGGATCGCCGTGCCGAGCGACTCCACCTGCCGGGTCACGTCCTCAGGGCTGGCCACGAGGCCGTACAGCAGCAGTGCGGCGATGATCGCCGGGAAGATCGACAGGAACGCGTAGAAGGCGACGCCGGCCGCGAGCAGCGGCACGTTGTCCTTCTTGGCCTCGCCCCAGCCGCGCTTGGCGATCTGCAGCCACCCCTTCTTGGGGATGTCCTTGGGGGTCGCGGCGTCGCCGCCGGGGACGCTCGCAGCGGCGCGCTGGGTCTGCTCGGGGGAGGGCGGGGCGGGCTTCTCGGCGGGCGCCGGGTCGGCCTTCGCCGCGGGTGCGGACTTGTTGCGGTGGAGGACGCGGTCCAGGACGCTCATGCCCCGCCGGTACCCGGCTTACGCTGTCAGTAACCACTGCGCGTGACGGGATCGACGGGCCGTCCGGCGTGGCGGGCCCGCCGCGCCCTGCCTACGCTCGGGAGCCCGACCACCCCTGCACGAAGGACGGCGCCATGGGCTTCCTCGACCGGCTCCTCGGACGGCGCCAGCCGTCCGCCCCGCAGTGGCAGGAGCAGGCCGGCGACTGGCGCACGCCGACCCGCCCCGCCGGCGGCACGCGCGGGCGCACCACCGACGAGCAGGCGGTCGAGCGCTACCGGTACCTGCTGCGCACCGCTCCGCCGGAGCAGATCGAGCAGGCGCACGCCGAGGCCTTCGCCAAGCTCACCCCCGAGCAGCGCCGCCAGGTGCTGAGCGAGCTCAGCAGCGAGGTCCCGGCGTCCGAGCGCGCCACCAGCGACGACCCCCGCTCCCTGGCCCGCATGGCCACCCGAGCCGAGATGCGCTCACCCGGCACGCTCGAGCGCAGCTTCAACCGCGGCGGCGGCATGGGCGGCGGCTACGGGGGCGGCTACGGGGGCGGCATGGGCATGGGCGGCGGCATGGGCATGGGCGGCATGGGGATGGGCGGGATGATCGCCGGCAGCCTCATGACGAGCATCGCCGGCGCCTTCATCGGCACCGCCATCGCCGACGCGATGTTCGACTTCGACGACAGCGGCGAGGGCGGGGACGGCGGCGAGAGCGACGTGGCCGGCGGCGAGGAGGCCGGCGCCGACGACGGCGGAGGCGACTACGGCGACGGCGGCGGGGACTACGGCGACGCCGGCGGGGACTACGGCGGTGACTTCGGCGGGGGCGGCGACTTCGGGGGCGACTTCGGCGAGGTCTGACCGCCCGACCGGCACCGCACCAGGGCGGCCGGGCCCGCAGGGCTGGGCGAGGGACGGCGCGATCCGGGTCCCGGGCGGCGCGGATAGGCTGGCGCGGTGACTCCCGCGGCAAAGTCCCCGCTGCGCTCGCTGGGTGCCATCGAGCTGCAGACCAGGCGCGAGCTCATCCACGCCCGGCTGCGTGACGCGATCAGCTCCGGCAGCCTGGCCGCCGGCACCCACCTGGCCGAGGTCGAGCTGAGCGACGCGCTCGGCGTCAGCCGCGGGACGCTGCGCGAGGCGCTGCGCCAGCTGCAGCAGGAGGGTCTGCTCACCTCCGACGCCCGAGGACGTCTGTCGGTCCGCGCCGTGACCGAGCGGGAGGTCGAGGAGATCTTCGCCGTCCGGCACGCGCTGGAGAGCCTGGCGCTCGAGCTCATCTGCGCCCGGGACGACCGGGCCGCGGTCGCCGCCCAGGTCCGCCAGGCGCTGGAGTCGCTGCGGGACACCGAGGGCGACTTCGTCGCGCAGCTGGACGCGGACCTCGCGTTCCACGAGCGCATCTGCGAGCTGAGCGGCAACGAGACGCTGCTGCACAGCTGGCGGTCGGTCAGCGGGCTGGCGCGCGCCGCCATCACGGCGGCCGGGCCCGCCACCGCCCTGCACAACATGGCGTACCCGCGGCACGCGCCGATCGCGGAGTACCTCGAGGCCGGCGACGCCGTCGGAGGCAGGGAGTTCCTGCGCACGCACATGCACGAGGCCGCGTCGCGCATCGGGGTGCAGATGCGCGAGAGGGCGACGGCCGCGCAGGTCTGACGAGCCTGCGCGGCGTGCTGGCGCGAGGCGACGCTCCCACCCCCTTGCTCGTTGGCGCACCGGCATGCCACGATGGTGTCGTCCTACTGTTAACAGTAAGAAGGGCGACAGTCCCAACGCCGGGACGCGCCCACCGTCGAAGGAGATGGGCACTGTGACGACCACGAACGATCGAGTCCTGGGGACCGAGCACAAGAAGCGCGTCGCCGTCGGCAGCGCGGTCGGCACGACCGTGGAGAACTACGACTTCATCGGCTACGGCACCGCGGCTGCGCTGTACTTCGGGGACGCCTTCTTCCCCGAGAGCGACGCCACCACCGGGCTGCTGCTCTCCTTCGGGACGCTGGGCATCGGCTTCGCCGCGCGGCCCCTGGGCGGGATCCTCGGCGGGTACCTGGGCGACAAGATCGGCCGCCGCCCGGTCCTCATCGGCTCGCTGCTCGTCATGGGCGTCGCCACGGTGCTGATCGGTGCGCTGCCGACCTACGCGAGCGTCGGCGTGCTGGCCCCGATCCTGCTCGTGACCGTCCGGGTCATCCAGGGGCTCGCCTTCGGAGCCGAGTGGGGCGGCGCGATCCTCATGACGTACGAGCACGCGCCCCTCAAGCGCAAGGGCCAGTTCACCGCCATCCCGCAGGCCGGCTTCCCGCTCGGCCTCCTGCTCGCGAACATCGCGTTCCTGAGCAGCGCCGCGCTGCCCGGTGACTGGGCCTGGCGAGTGCCGTTCCTGCTCAGTTCCGTGCTGATCATCGCGGGCATGTACATCCGGCTGAAGGTCACCGAGTCGCCGGAGTTCGAGGAGGCCAAGGAGCACGGGGAGCTCGTCAAGAACCCGCTCCTGCAGGTCGTGCGCAACGACTGGCGCAACCTCGTGCGAGCGTTCGGGCTGCGCATCGCCGAGACGGCCGGCTACGCCGTGTCGATCACGTTCGTCACGTCCTACGTGCAGCAGAACGGGCTCGCGGAGCGGCCCCAGACCATCCTGGCCATCGTCATCGCCGCGCTGGTCGGGTTCCCCGCCACGCTGCTCTGGGGACGCCTCACCGACCGCATCGGCCGCAAGCCGGTCTACGCGTTCGGCTCGACCCTCATGCTGCTGTTCGGCATCCCGATGTTCCTCATGCTCAACACCGGCAACCTCGGCCTCATCATCGCCGTGTTCGTCATCGCCTTCGCCCTGTGCCAGAACTCCCTCGCAGGGACGCAGGGGTCGTGGTTCGCCGAGCTCTTCGCGACCGCCACCCGTTCGTCCGGCGCCTCCCTGGCCTACCAGCTCGCCGCGGTCGTCTCCGGCTTCACCGCCTTCTGGAGCGTGTCCCTCTACGCGAGCTACGGCTGGATGGGCCCCGCGGTGCTCTTCATGGTCTACGGCGCCATCGGGCTCGTCGCGACCCTCGCGACGCCGGAGACCCACGGTGCGGCCCGGCGCGCGGAGGTCGAGCGCGCCACCGCAGCTGCCCTCGCCGAGGGCACGCCGCCGGCCATGGCGAGGGTCTGACGCCCGCACACCGGGCCCCTCGCGCCCGACCGGCCGCGCGGCTCGCCCGCGGCACGGTGACCCACCTCCCGCGCACCGCCAACACGAGGACCTGACATGAGCTACCAGACCGGAGCCGGCCCCCGCACCGCCGTCGTCACGGGCGCCGCCTCACCGCGAGGCATCGGCTTCGCCACCGCACGTCGCTACGCCGCCGAGGGGTGGTCCGTCGTCCTCCTCGACATCAACGAGGCCGGGGCCGAGGCCGCCGCGGACAAGATCGCCAGCGAACTCGGGGCGGAGGTCGTCGGGTTCGGGGTGGACGTCACGGACAAGGCGTCGGTCACCCGCTGCGTCGAGGCCGTCGCCGGAGCCGGGCTGCCGCCGGTCGGGGCCGTCGCGAACATCGCCGGCGTCGCCTCCCCCGTCCCGTTCCTCGAGGTCGAGCTCGAGGAGTGGCGCCGCGTCCTGGACATCAACCTGACCGGGACGTTCCTGGTCTGCCAGGCGTTCCTGCCGCAGATGGTCCAGAACGGCTTCGGCCGGATCATCAACATGTCGTCGGTGTCGGCCCAGCAGGGCGGCGGGGTGTTCTCCAAGACCCCGTACTCGGCCGCCAAGGCGGGCGTGCTCGGGCTGACCCGCGGGCTGGCCCGGGAGATGGCCCCGCACGGGATCACCGTCAACGCCATCAGCCCCGGCGTCGTCGACACCGACATCCGCGCCGGCGCCACCGACGACGAGAACGAGGCCCGCCTCGCCGCCGCCGTGCCGCTGGGGCGCCAGGGGACGCCGGACGACATCGCCGCGCTGACCGTCTTCCTCTCCAGCGAGGACGCGTCCTACATCACCGGAACGACGCAGAACATCAACGGCGGCTCGTACATCGCTTGAGCGGTCGCCGACCGACGGTCACGGACGGAGCACACCATGAGCACGACCCTGGCGCCTGCCACGATGCGGCGCATCGGCATCTCCACCATCACGTTCCGCTTCCGCCCTCTCGACGAGGCGCTCGCCCTCATCGAGCGGATCGGCGCGACGGAGGTGGACCTCGGCGCCATCCCGGCCGTCACGGACCACGTCCCGGTGCCCTTCACGGGTGACCCGCAGGACTACGTCGCCGCCCTGGCGGCGCACGGGCTGGCGGCCGGGGCGGTGAACGCGGACGTCGGTCCGCTCAACGACCCCGAGCTCGACCCGGCGACCCTCGCCGAGACGGTGCGGCCGCTCGCCGCGCTCGCCGCAGCCACCGGTGGCGCGCTCATCGTGCCGTGCGGGGGTCCCTCGTGGGACGCGTACGTCGACGAGGAGAGCGACCTAGCCCGCATCGTCGAGAACCTGCGGCTGGTGTCGCGGGTGTGCGCCGGAGCGGGCGTGCGCCTGCTCGTCGAGGTGCTGCACCACGGGCGCTACGTGCACAGCGTCGAGCGCGCCGACCGGGTCCTCGACGCGCTCGGCGCCGACGAGATCGGCCTGCTCCTCGACGTCTCGCACGTCGTCGCGTCGCAGGAAGACCCCGTCGCCTGGGCGCGGCGCCGAGCGGACCGCGTCGAGCGCGTGCACCTGCGCGACGCGGTGCCCGGCGACCTCAACCGGGGGATCGGCCGCGGCGACGCGGACTTCCGAGGGCTGCTCACGGCGCTGGAGTCGGGGGGCTTCACCGGCACCTACGTGCTCGAGCTCGAGACGCACGACGTCGCCGAGGAGGACCGCGAGGCTGACGCCCAGCGCTCCTTCGACGAGGTGGCGGCGCTGCTCGGCGAGGTGACGGCACGATGACGCGCATCTTCGGCGACCCGGCCGAGTTCGCCGCGGAGGCCGTCGAGGGCTTCGCGGACCTGTACGGCCACCTGGTCCGGGCGGTGCCCGGTGGCGTGGTCCGCCGCCGGCGTCCCGCCGCCCCCAAGGTGGCCGTCGTCGTCGGCGGCGGCTCGGGGCACTACCCCGCCTTCATGGGCCTGGTCGGGCCGGGCTTCGCCGACGGAGCCGTCGTGGGGAACATCTTCACGTCGCCCTCTGCGGCGCAGGCCTACTCCGTGGGGCGCCTGGCCAGCAGCGGCGAGGGAGTCGTCTACACCTACGGCAACTACGCCGGGGACGTCATGAACTTCGGGCTCGCCGGCGAGCGGCTCGAGGCCGACGGCATCCCGGCGCGGCAGGTCGTCGTCACCGACGACACCGCATCCGCGTCGGCCGACGACCGGGCGCGCCGGCGCGGCATCGCCGGCGACTTCGTCGTCTTCAAGATCCTGGGCGCGGCCGCCGAGCGCGGCCTCGGCCTGGACGACGTCGTCCGGCTGGGGGAGCACGCCAACGCGCGCACCTCCACCCTCGGCGTCGCGCTCTCGGGCTGCACCTTCCCCGGCGCCGCGTCCCCGCTGTTCACCGTCCCGGACGGGATGATGGGCCTCGGGCTGGGCATCCACGGCGAGCCGGGGCTCGCGGACGTCCCGATGGTCTCGGCCTCCGAGCTGGCGGAGGTGCTCGTCAGCCGCCTCCTCCTCGAGCGCCCCGAGGGGGCGTCCGGCCGGGTGGCAGCCATCCTCAACGGCCTCGGGTCGACCAAGTACGAGGAGCTGTTCGTCCTGTGGGCGGCGGTCGCCAAGGGCCTGCGCGACGCGGGCCTCACCGTGGTCGCGCCCGAGGTCGGCGAGCTCGTCACGAGCCTGGACATGGGCGGGGTGTCCCTCACCCTCACCTGGCTGGACGACGAGCTCGAGGAGCTCTGGCTCGACCCCACGACCACGCCGGCCTTCCGTCGCGGCACCACGACGACGACCGAGGCCGGTGAGGAGGGCGAGGCCGAGGCGGCCGTCGTCGTCGCCGCCGTCCCGGTCGAGGGCGACGAGGCGTCCCGCGCCGTGGCCGCGACCGTGCTGGCCGCGCTCGAGGCGGCGAGCACGGCCGTCCACGAGGCCGAGCAGGCGCTCGGCGACATGGACGCGGTCGCCGGTGACGGGGACCACGGGCGCGGCATGGTGCGCGGTCTCGACCACGCCGTCGCGGCGGCGCGGGAGCGGGTGGACGCCGGCTGGGGCGCGCGCGGCGTGCTGGAGGCGGCCGGTGACGCCTGGGCGGAGTTCGCCGGCGGCACGTCAGGGGTCCTGTGGGGAGCCGGCCTGCGCTCCCTCGGTGCGGTGCTGGGCGACGAGGGACGACCCGGTGGCGCGGCTGTCGCGGCGGCGTGGCGCGCGTACCTGCAGGCCATCCTCGACCTCGGCAAGGCGCACCCGGGCGACAAGACGCTGATCGACGCGGTCGAGCCCTTCGTCGAGACCCTGGAGGCCCGGGTCGAGGCCGCTGGCCTCGTGGCGGCCTGGGAGCTCGCGGCCGGTGTCGCCACACGGGCGGCTGAGGACACCGCGGCGCTGGTCCCCCGCGTCGGCCGGGCGCGGCCGCTCGCGGCGCGGTCCGTGGGCACCCCTGACCCGGGTGCCACGTCCTTCGCCCTGTGCGTCCGCACGGTGGCGGACGTCCTGCGCGACCGCGCGTGAGCCAGCTCCGGCGCACCGCTGCTCCACGACGAGGAAGGACGTGACCCCCATGGGGTGGACCATCGCGATCGGCTCGGACTCGGCCGGCTACGACTACAAGGAGGCCCTGCGCCAGCAGCTCGAGGGCGACCCGCGCGTGGACGCGGTCGTGGACGTGGGCATCCAGCCCGGCCAGGACGTGGACTACCCGCACGTGGGTGTGGCCGCAGCCCGCGAGGTCGCGAGCGGCGACGCGGACCGGGCCCTGCTGGTGTGCGGGACGGGGATCGGCATGGCGATTGCCGCCAACACGGTGCCTGGCGTGCGCGCCTCCGTGGCGCACGACGCCTACTCGGTCGAGCGCCTGGTGAAGTCCAACGACGGGCAGGTCCTCGCCCTCGGTCAGCGCGTCATCGGCCTGGAGCTCGCCCGCCTGCTCGTCGACCAGTGGCTGGACCACCGCTTCGACACCAGCTCGCCGTCCGCGGCCAAGGTCGAGGCGCTCCGCCAGTACGAGCGCGAGGGTGGTGAGCAGGGCGTCGCTGCCTGCAGCTGAGACGCGCACGGCCACCCGGGAGGGTCCGCCTGGTCAGGGCGACGTCCGGGCCTGGGAGCGGGTGACGGGAATCGAACCCGCGCTATCAGCTTGGGAAGCTGAAGTTCTGCCACTGAACTACACCCGCACGAGCGCCCTGCGGCGCCGCGGGGAGCACCCTACCAAGGTGGCGGTGCAGCCCCACTACGGTGGCCCCGTGCTGCTCTCCGACCGCGACATCCGGGCCGAGCTGTCGTCGGGGCGCGTGCGCCTGGAGCCCCTCGACGAGGCGATGGTGCAGCCCTCCAGCGTCGACGTGCGCCTCGACCGGTTCTTCCGCCTGTTCGACAACCACAAGTACCCGGTGATCGACCCGGCCCAGGACCAGCCCGACCTCACCCGCCAGGTCGAGGTGGCTCCCGACGAGGCGTTCGTGCTGCACCCGGGCGAGTTCGTCCTCGGGTCCACCTACGAGGGCGTGACGCTGCCCGACGACCTCGCGGCCCGCCTGGAGGGCAAGTCGAGCCTGGGTCGGCTCGGGCTGCTCACCCACTCGACGGCCGGCTTCATCGACCCCGGCTTCTCCGGCCACGTGACGCTGGAGCTGTCCAACGTCGCGACCCTCCCGATCATGCTGTGGCCGGGCATGAAGATCGGTCAGCTGTGCTTCTTCCGGCTCTCCAGCCCGGCCGAGCACCCCTACGGCAGCGAGCGGTACGGCTCGCGCTACCAGGGCCAGCGCGGGCCCACCGCCAGCCGCTCGCACCTGGGCTTCCACCGCACCACGGTGTCCTAGGCCGTGGTGCAGCTCGTCTCCGGGCGTGACGCCGGCCGCCCGCTGGCCGGCGTCCACCTGCTGCTGGTCCGCGAGGGCCTGCCCGTCGACGTGGTGACGGGCCTGGTCACGAGCAAGCACCCGGACGCCGTCCGCACGCCCGAGGGCGGCCTGCGCCTGGGCCGGCACACCCGGCTGGTCGGC
>NZ_JBZYWI010000047.1:0-21026 GCF_058932755.1 Quadrisphaera sp. DVD1 | reverse complement strand
CCGTGAGCGCCCTCGACCCGGGCTCGACCGCCCCGCAGCCGCGCACGGTGGCGGCGCTGGTCTGCGGCGGCTGCGCCGTCCTGCTGCTCTCGCTGCTGGCCCTGCTGCCCGTGCCCTACGCGGTGGAGAGCCCCGGCCCGGTGCGCGACACCCTGGGCGAGGTGGACGGCGTGCCGCTGATCGAGGTCTCCGGCGCCCCCACCTACCCCACCGAGGGGTCCCTGGCGCTGACGACGGTGCGCATCACCGGCGGCCCGGGCACCGGCGTGAGCCTCCCGCAGGTCGTGCGCGCCTGGCTCGACCCCACCCGCGTGGCGCTGCCGGAGGAGGTCGTCTTCCCCGTCGGGGCCACCTCGGAGCAGGTCGCCGAGCGCGACGCCGCCGACATGACCACCTCGCAGGAGAACGCCACCGCGGCGGCCCTGGCCGAGCTCGGCATCGCGGTGCCCACCACCCTGACCGTGGCGGCGCTCAGCGAGGGCTCGCGGGCCGAGGGGCTGGTCGAGGAGGGCGACGTCATCACCGGCGTGGGCGGCACCGCGGTGCCCGACCTCGCCGCGCTGCGGTCGGTGCTGCAGCGGGGGAGCGCGGGCGAGCCCGTGCTGGTCGCCCTGGTGCGCGACGGGCAGCCGCAGGAGGTGTCCGTCCCGACCTCCCCGGGTCCCGGCGGCGCGGTGCAGCTCGGCGTCCTCGTCGACCCGGTCTTCGACTTCCCGGTGGACGTGCGGATCCAGGTCGACCGGATCGGGGGCCCCAGCGCGGGCATGGTCTTCGCCCTCGGCGTGCTCGACGTGCTCACCCCCGGGGCGCTGACCGGCGGGGAGTCGGTGGCCGGCACGGGCACCATCGACGCCTCGGGCCAGGTCGGCACCATCGGCGGCATCGCGCAGAAGATGGCCGGCGCGCGGGCCGCCGGGGCCTCGCTGTTCCTGGCCCCCGCGGGCAACTGCGACGACGTGGTCGGTCACGTGCCCGCGGGGCTGCAGGTGGTGCCGGTCGAGACGCTGCACGAGGCGCGGGAGGCGGTGGAGGCCGTCGCCGGCGGCGGTGGCGAGGGCCTGCCGACCTGCTCGGACTGACCGGAACGGGCCTCCCACCAGCGACTTTGCCATCTCTTGACCTATGACGGATGCTGTCGTGGTCTGCCGCACCGCGCTGTCAGCAGGGCGTGCGACCATCCGGGGGCCCAGCCCCTCCGCACTAGCCCCGCAGGTGAGCACCGGTGAGTTCCCCAGCACAGCCCCGCCCACCCCGACGACCGGCCGCGGCGGCCCAGCGGCGGCGGCGCGTCCTCATCCCGACCCTCGTGGTCGTCGCCGCCGTCCTCGCGGTCATCACCCTGCTCTCGCGGGTGGGCACCGAGGTGCTGTGGTTCCGCCAGCTCGGCTTCGGGGAGGTCTACAGCACCCGCCTGATCACCCAGGCCCTGCTCTTCCTGGCCGCCGGCGCCCTCATGGCCGGCGGGGTGGCGGCGAGCCTGTCCCTGGCCTACCGCAGCCGCCCGCTCTACGCGCCGGTCTCCGAGGCCGCCCAGAACCTCGACCGCTACCGCGAGAGCCTCGAGCCGCTGCGCCGGATCGTGCTCGTGGCGCTGCCGGCGCTGCTCGGCCTCTTCGCCGGCTCGGCCGCGGCGGGCGCCTGGCAGACCGTGCTCCTGTGGCTGAACCGGACGCCGTTCGGCCAGCGCGACCCCGAGTTCGGCATGGACATCGGCTTCTTCGTCTTCACCCTGCCGTTCCTGCGCTTCCTCGTCGGGCTGCTCATCGCCGTCGTGCTGCTGTCGGGGCTGGCCGGGCTCGCCACGCACTACCTCTACGGCGGCGTGCGCCTGCAGGGGCCCGGCCCGCGCACCACGCGCGCCGCGCGCATCCACCTGGCCGTCCTGGGCGGGGCGCTGATCCTGCTCCAGGCCGCCTCGTACTGGCTCGACCGCTACTCGGCCCTGACCAACCGCGGCACCACGACGAGCGGCACCGCCCTCGACGGCGCGACCTACACCGACGTCAACGCGGTCATCCCGGCCCGGGGCATCCTCGCCGTCATCGCGGTGCTGTGCGCGCTGCTGTTCTTCACCGCCGCGTTCAACGGCAACTGGCGCCTGCCGCTGTCGGGCGTGGCCCTGCTCGTGGTGTGCGCCGTGGTCGGCGCGGGGATCTACCCGGCCGCCGTCCAGCGCTTCCAGGTCACGCCGAGCGAGGCCAGCCGCGAGGCGCCGTACATCCAGCGCAACATCGACGCCACGCAGGCGGCGTTCGGCGTCGAGGGGGTCGAGGAGCAGGTCTACACGCCCGAGACCACCGGCTCGGCGGGCGCGCTGCGCGAGGACGCCGACACCACGGCCAGCATCCGGCTGGTCGACCCGGCGATCGTCAGCCCCACCTTCCGCCAGCTGCAGCAGAACCGTGCCTTCTACGGCTTCCCCGACTCCCTCGACGTCGACCGCTACACGATCGACGGCCAGAGCCAGGACACCGTGATCGCCGTCCGCGAGCTCAACCAGCGCGGGCTGCCGTCCAACAGCTGGGTCAACCGGCACATCAACTACACCCACGGCTACGGCGTGGTCGCCGCGGCGGGCAACCAGCGCGGCGCCAACGGCCAGCCGTCGTTCCTCCAGCAGGGCATCCCCAGCCAGGGGGTGCTCGGGGTCGAGGAGCCGCGCATCTACTTCGGGGAGCAGGCGCCGGAGTTCTCCATCGTCGGCGCCCCCGAGGGCACGGCGCCGCGCGAGCTCGACTACCCCGACGACGACGAGCCCAGCGGCGAGGTGCGCAACACCTACGACGGCGACGGCGGCCCGGGGATCGGCAACTACCTCACCCGGCTGCTCTACGCGATCAAGTTCGGCGACGCGAACATCCTCCTGTCGAACGAGGTCAACGCCGAGTCGCAGATCCTCTACGACCGCAACCCCCGCGAGCGCGTGGCGAAGGTGGCCCCGTTCCTCACCCTCGACGGCGACCCGTACCCCGCCGTGGTCGACGGGCGCGTGGTGTGGATCGTCGACGGCTACACGACCTCCTCGGCCTACCCCTACGCCCAGTCGCAGGAGCTGGAGAGCGCCACCCGCGACACCGTCACGGCGGCCAACGGGGCCGTCGTGGCGCTGCCGGCCCGTGAGGTCAACTACATCCGCAACTCGGTCAAGGCCACGGTCGACGCCTACAGCGGCGAGGTCGCCCTCTACGCCTGGGACGAGGAGGACCCGGTCCTCGCGAGCTGGATGAAGGTCTTCCCGGACGCCGTGCAGCCGCTGTCGGCGATCGACGGCGACCTCATGTCGCACCTGCGCTACCCCGAAGACCTGTTCAAGGTCCAGCGCCAGGTGCTGGCGAACTACCACGTCACCGAGGCGGGCTCCTTCTACAGCCGCCAGGGCTTCTGGCAGGTGCCGGACGACCCGACCGGCGGCAACGAGGCGACGGCGCAGAACCAGCCGCCGTACTACCTCACGCTGCAGATGCCGGGCCAGGAGGAGCCGGCGTTCTCCCTGACGTCGACGTACATCCCGATCGCCCAGCAGGGCAACGTCCGCAACGTGCTCACCGGCTTCCTCGCGGTGGACGCCGACGCCGGCAGCGAGGCGGGCCAGCGCCGCGAGGGCTACGGCACCCTGCGGCTGCTCGAGGTGCCCACGGACGCCAACGTCAACGGCCCCGGCCAGGTGCAGAACGAGTTCAACTCCAGCCCGGTGGTCTCCCAGCAGCTGAACCTGCTGCGCCAGGGCAGCACGCAGGTGCTCAACGGCAACCTGCTGACCCTGCCCGTCGGCGGGGGCGTGCTCTACGTCCAGCCGGTGTACGTGCAGAGCTCGGGCAGCACGTCCTACCCGCTGCTGCGCCGGGTGCTCGTGAGCTTCGGCGGGGAGATCGGCTTCGCCGAGACCCTCGACGAGGCGCTCGACCAGGTCTTCGGCGGCGACTCCGGGGCCACCGCCGGTGACGCCGGCGCCGGCGGCGGCGACACCGACCCGGGCACCGACGCGGAGACCCCGCCCGCAGACGGCGGGACCCCCGAGGAGGGCGCTCCGGCGCCGACCGCGCCGGCTGACGGCGACCTCGCCGCGGCGCTGCAGGAGGCGAACCAGGCGCTGCTCGACGGGCAGGCGGCGCTGGCGGCCGGCGACTTCGGCGCCTACGGCGAGGCCCAGGACCGGCTGGCGGCCGCGCTCCAGCGGGCGCTGGCGGCCGAGGCCGCCGGCGGGAGCACCGCTGGGGCGGGCGCCGACGCGGGTGCCGACGCGGGTGCCGACGCGGGTGCCGAGGGCTGAGCCGACCCCGATTTGCCCACCCCGCGTCGGTCGCGTAGTGTTCATCTCACCGACGCGGGGTGGAGCAGCTCGGTAGCTCGCTGGGCTCATAACCCAGAGGCCGCAGGTTCAAATCCTGCCCCCGCTACCACGGCGAAGGCCCGGGACCACTGGTCCCGGGCCTTCGTGCATCCCCGGCCACGGCCGCGGCGCGACCAGCCGTGCCGGACGCCGGCGGGCGGGTCAGGCGACGATGACCTGGGGTCCCCGCTCCTCGATCTCCTTGACGACGCGGTCGTCGACGTGGTCGTCGACGACCACGTGGGTGAACTCCTCGACGTCGCAGAGCCGGTAGAGCGCTCCGTGACCGACCTTCGTGTGGTCGAGCAGGAGGACCCGGCGACCGGCTGCGGCGATCATCTTGCGCTTGATCGTCACCAGGCGGTGGTCCTGGTGGTAGAGGACGGTGCCCTGCACCGACGAGGTCGAGGTGAAGAGCACGTCGGCGTACAGGCCGTCGAGGTTCTGCTCGCAGAGCATCCCCAGGAAGGCGGAGTGCCGCGACACGTACTGGCCGCCCAGGGCGATGAGGTCCAGGTGCGGGTGGTGCTTCAGCGCGTCCATGGCGGGGAGGAAGTTCGTGATCACCGTCATGGAGCTGCGCTCGGCGAGGTGGGGGATGAGCGCGAGCGCGGAGGTGGAGTCGTCGATGATCGCGACCTCGCCGTCGCTCGCGAGCTCGACCGCGGCCCGGGCGATCCGCCGCTTCTCGCCGACCGCCGTCTTCAGGCGGAACTGCAGGTCGCTCTCGTACTGGGTCGAGCGCTGCGCCGACGCCCCGCCCCGGACCTTGCGCAGGGCACCGAGCGACTGCAGCTCGTCCAGGTCGCGGTGCACGGTCATCCGGCTGACCCGGAGGGTCTCGGCGAGGTCGTCGACGTTGACGAACCCGTGGCGGTTGACCTCGGTGGCGATGTGCTCGTGCCGGGCCGCCTTCGTGCGCGGGCGGGCTGGTGCGGGGACGTCGCCCCGGCCGGGCTCAGCTGCCACTGGTCTCACCGTCTCTGGGATCCGTCCGTCCGTCTGTCCGTTCGTGCAGCCCGATGGTCTCAGAGGCCCACGCGCGCGTTCGAGGTGCGGAAGGCCTCGACCTGGGCGAGGTCGACGATCCCCGCGTCGGAGCCGAGCCCGGTCGCCACGAGGCTGCCGCACGCCAGGCCGCGCTCGGCCGCCTGCGCGACGTCGAGGCCGGACAGCAGGCCCGAGATGAAGCCGGACGTGAAGGCGTCGCCGCAGCCCGTGGTGTCGACGACGTCGACGGCGTAGGCGGGCAGGACCGTCTCCGGCTCCCCGCGCGGCGCGATGCTCACGCCCTCGCCCCCGAGGGTGAGGACGGTGCAGCCGACGCCGCGCTCGTGCAGCCAGGCGATGATCTCCCCGCGGTCCTCGGTGCCGGCGAGCCAGCCGGCCTCCTCGATGTTGGGCATCAGGTAGTCGACGAAGGGCAGGGACGGTCCGATCAGCTCGGCGGCGTCCGCGCGCGGGCTCATGAGGAAGTCCATGGTCACGGTCAGGCCCGCGTCCTTGACCCGCTCGAGGATGCGGGCCATGGGCGCCCCGTCGATGCCGGGGAGGATGAACGCCCCGCCCAGGTGGAAGACCTCGGCCTGGGCGACCACGTCCCACGGCACGTCGTCCTCGCTGAGGCCGGCGTTCGCGCCGATCACGTGCAGCGCCGGGCGGGAGCCGTCCTGCCTGATCGGCAGCAGGCTCGAGGAGGTCTGGAGGTCCTGATCGACCTTGAGGTGCGCCACGTCCACGCCGTAGCCGGCCATCGTCGTCCGGACGAACTCGCCGATGGCGTCGTCGCCGATGCGACCGACCGTGGTGACGTCGACGCCGAGCTTCGCCAGGTTGATGGACGGTGCCGCGGCCGTGCCCGCGACGGTGAACTTGATCTTCTCGAGGAAGGCGAGCTGCTGGCCCTGGGGCACGGCGGTGAAGGGCCAGCCGAGGGCGTCGGCGATGTGGGCTCCGAAGGAGACGACTCGGGTCATCACGCTGGTCCTTCCGGCCGCCTGCGTGGTCCGGCCGGTGCGGGGCGTCGCCCGGCGGGGGGAGACGGTGCACGGCCTCAGCAGACCGACTCTGGTTCCGCCCGCAGGGTGGGCGCGGACGTTACCAGCCACGAGCCGCTCCGGTCAGCACCAGAAGATAACAACAACATAACAGTGGGAGCCGGTGGGGGCGAAGCGGAAAAACGGGCCCCGACGTGGGGCGATGCCCTCGGCGACGCCGGCGACGAGGCTCTTCCCTGGCGTGGGGATGTTAGATACCGTGACGTTCACGAGTCCACGTGCGTACTGGTTCAAAGGAGAACACGCATGACGCTTCGCCCCCGCAAGGCTCTCGCCGGCTTCGCCGGCGTGGCCGCGCTCGGCCTCCTGGCCGCGTGCGGCACCACGAACGACGCGGCCTCCTCGGGCGGAGGCGGTGGCTCCGGTGGGGATGACGGGACCTTCCAGATCGCCACGGTCCCCAAGGTCGAGGGCATCTCCTGGTTCGAGGCCATGGCCAACGGCGTCGAGACGTTCAATGAGGACCACTCCGACGAGGTCGAGGCCTGGCAGATCGGCCCGGACACCGAGGACGCCGCCAAGCAAGTCCAGATCATCGAGGACCTCATCGCCCAGGACGTCGACGCCATCGTCGTCGTGCCCAACAACCCCCAGGCCGTGGCGCCCGCGCTGGAGAAGGCCCGTGAGCGGGGCATCGTCGTGGTGACCCACGAGGCGCCCACCCTCGCCGGCACCGAGGCCGTCGACTACGACATGGAGGCGTTCGACAACGCCGTCTTCGGCCAGCAGATGTTCGAGAAGCTCGCCGAGTGCATGGGCGGCGAGGGCCAGTTCGTCGGCATGGTGGGCTCGCTCACCTCCGAGACGCACATGGCCTGGTACAACGCCGGCGTCGAGTACCTCAAGGAGAAGTACCCGAACATCACGCCGCTGACGGACCAGCCCTACGAGGACGGCAACGACGACGCCACCGCCCGCGAGAACGCCCTCGAGATCCTCCGGGCCTACCCGGACCTCGACGGCTACGTCAACGGCTCGGTCTCGGCCAACTCCAACATGGCCGCGGTGCTGAAGGAGAAGAACAACAAGGACGTCTGCATGTCGGGGCTGTCCCTGCCGTCGGTGGCCGGTCCGTACCTCGAGGAGGGCTGGATGTACTCGGCCCAGGCCTGGGACCCGGCCGCGGCGGGCTACGCCGGCAACGCCATCGCGCTGGCCATCCTCAAGGACCAGCCGGTGGAGACCGGGATGGACCTCGGCCAGGAGGGCTACGAGGCCGTCACGGTCGACGGCGGGCTCGTGGTCGGCGACGCGATCCTCATGCTCGAGAAGGGCCAGTTCCCCGGCGGGAAGTACCCGTTCTGACCCACGCCCTCACCGGCCGGCACGCCCCCGTGCGGGCCGGCCGGTGAGACGCGGGTGCTCTCGGACGGCCCTGGTCGTCCGAGAGCACCCCCCGTCCCCCTCCTCTTCTCGGGTGCTGCCCGCACAGGGCCCCCTCCAGCGAAAGAGCTCCCATGGGCGACCCGATCCTCATCGCCGAGAACCTCTCGATCTCCTTCGGGGAGGTCCGCGCCCTCGACGGCATCGACCTCACCATCGGCGAGGGCGAGATCCGCTGCCTGGCCGGCGAGAACGGCAGCGGCAAGTCCACCTTCGTCAAGATCGTCTCGGGGGTGTACGTCCCCTCCGAGGGCACCGTGACCGTGGCCGGGCAGCGCCTGGACCACCACGACCCGCGCGAGGCGATCACGAACGGCGTCCAGGTCATCTACCAGGACCTGTCGCTGTTCGACCACCTCAGCGTGGCGGAGAACATCGCCATGAACGTGCTGCTGCACCACGGGGCGAAGTACGTGAGGTGGAGCCAGATGCGCGCCATCGCGGGCGAGCAGCTGCAGCGGATGGGCGTGGACCTGTCCCTCGACGCGCCCGTGGGCTCGCTGTCGGTCGCCAACAAGCAGCTGGTGGCGATCGCGCGCGCCCTGGCCATGGACGCCCGGATCCTCTTCATGGACGAGCCGACGACGGCGCTGACCACCAAGGAGGTCGCCCGGCTGCTCGCCATCGTGCTCGACCTCAAGAGCAGAGGGCTGTCCATCGTCTTCATCAGCCACAAGCTCGACGAGGTCTTCCAGATCGCCGACTCGATCACGATCTTCCGAGACGGTCGCAAGGTCGGCGACTTCGCCGCCGCGGACCTGGACGAGGCCTCCCTCAGCTACCACATGACGGGGCGGGAGATCCTGCACCGGCCCTACGACAGGGCGCCCCGGCCGGAGGACGCCACGGCGGCCCCGCTCCTGGAGCTCGAGGGCCTCACCAAGGCCGGCCACTACCGCGACGTGTCCTTCGCGGTGCGGCCCGGCGACATCGTCGGCATCACCGGACTGCTGGGCGCCGGCCGCACCGAGCTGGCGCTGAGCCTCTTCGGCCTGAACCGGCCCGACAGCGGCACCATCCGCGTCGAGGGCCGCCCGGTGAAGATCCGCGAGCCGTGGGACGCCATCGACCTCGGCATCGCGCTCCTGCCGGAGGACCGCAAGGTCCAGGCGCTGTTCAACGGCCACGCGATCTCCCACAACGTCTCCTCGACCCGCCTGGACCGCCTGCTCAGCCGGTGGCGGACGCTCGACCCCCGCGCGGAGCGGCGGCTGGCCCAGGAGACCGTCGAGGTGATGGGCGTCAACAACAAGAACGTCGACGCCGTCGTCGGCAACCTCTCCGGCGGCAACGCCCAGAAGGTCGTCATCGGCAAGTGGATCGCCACCGAGCCGCGGGTGTTCATCCTCGACAGCCCGACCGTGGGCATCGACATCGGCTCCAAGTCGGAGATCTACGACCGCGTCCACCAGCTCGCGAGCCGCGGCATGGGCGTCGTGCTCATCTCCGACGAGCCCGAGGAGATCATCGCGAACTGCAACAGCGTGATCGTCATGCACGAGGGCGACGTCATCGCGCGGTTCGGCGAGGCCGACCGCCGCGCGCCGGGCTTCAAGGAGCACCTGGCCGAGATCATCGCCGACCCGGCCAGCGCCGGCCCGCTCGCCACCGCCGAAGGAGCCTCCCGATGACGACCACGCCCTTCCAGGCGGTCATGCACCGCCGAGCGACGCCGATGGAGAAGTACCTCAGCGCCATCCTCGTGGCCTACGTCGCGATCGTCACGATCAAGAACCCGCTGTTCTTCTCGCCCGAGACCCTGTTCGACATGGTCCGCAGCGGCGCCGGGACCATGCTGCTCGCGATCGGCGTGCTGGTGGTCCTGATCTCCGGCGGGATCGACGTCTCCTTCACCGCCGTGGCCATCGTCTCGGGCTACCTCTCGGTCCTGACGGTGCTCAGGCTGGGCATCGACAGCGTCCTGCTCGCCCTGCTGCTCTCGGCGGTGATCGGCGTCGTGCTCGGCGCCGTGAACGCCGTGCTGATCCACTTCCTCAGGCTGCCCACGCTGATCGTCACGCTCGCCACGATGAGCGTCTACCACGGGCTCATGGCGGTGGTCTTCGGCACCAAGTCCTACCCGGCGACCGAGATGCCGGCCGCCCTGGTGGCGTTCGGCACCGACGACCTGATCACGGTCGACAGCGGAACGGGGCGGTACGGCCTCACCATCTTCCTGCCGATCGTCATCGCGGTGCTCGTGCTGACCTGGTTCGTCCTCTACCGCACGATGCTCGGCCGGGCCGTGTTCGCGATCGGCTCCAACGAGGAGTCGGCCTCGCGCCTCGGCATCAACATCCTCCTGACGAAGCTCTTCGTGTACGCGTACATGGGCGCCCTGGCGGGCCTGATGGGGATCGTCTACTTCGCCAACCTCAAGTACGTGAACCCGACCTCGCTGATCGGCGAGGAGCTGATGATCATCGCTGCGGTCGTCATCGGGGGAGCGAAGCTCACGGGCGGCGAGGGCACCGTGCTCGGCACGGTCCTGGGGGTGGCCGTCGTCCAGCTCTTCGACACCACGCTCGTCTTCCTCGGGCTGTCCTCGTCGTGGAACGACCTGTTCTTCGGCGCGGTCCTGCTCCTGAGCCTCTCGGTCATGTACCGCCGCCAGAGGCTCGCCGACCGCCGCAACCTCGTCTTCACGGCCAGCTGAGCCGAACAGGAGCCCCACGATGCCCGGTGTCCGTTCCCTGCTCGCCCGCGAGCGCAGCACGACCATCCTCGGCGCGCTGACGCTCGTCGTCCTCGTCGCCATGGTCCTGCTCCTGGGCGACCGCTTCCTGTCCCAGAACAACCTGCAGTCGATGGCGACGCAGGTCTCGGAGTTCGGCCTGCTGGCCCTGGCCATGGGCCTGGCCATGCTCACCGGCGGGATCGACCTCTCGATCGTCGCGGCCGCCGTCCTCTCGGGCATCGTCGGCGCGAAGATCCTCTCCGGGGAGGTCATCGCGCTCACCGACTCGAACGGCTCGGTCGTGATGCTCGTCGCGGTGGTGGCGATGATCGCGACCGGCATGGCCTGCGGGCTGCTCAACGGCCTGCTCGTCGCGAAGGTCTCCATCCCCCCGATCCTCGCGACGCTGGGCACCTACATCCTCTTCACCGGCGTCGGCATGGCCGTGACGAACGGCCAGTCCGTGCCGGTGGCCGTGGACCAGTTCTCCGACCTCGGGATCATCACCGTGGCCCAGGTGCCGCTGATCTTCGTGCTCATGTGCCTGGCGTACGTGCTCGTGGCCTTCGTGCTGAACCGCACCCGCACCGGCCGGCGCGTCTACCTCTACGGCGAGAACAACGTCGCCCTGCGGTTCGCCGGCGTGCGCAACGAGCGCCTCGTCATCGTCACGTACCTCCTGATCGGCGCCATCGTCGGCCTCGCCGCGGTGATCATGACGTCGCGGGTCAACTCCGCGCGCGTGGGCTACGGGGAGTCCTACCTGCTGCAGGCGATCCTCGTGGTGGTCCTCGCCGGCTTCAACCCCTTCGGCGGGCGCGGCCGGGTGACCAGCCTGCTGCTCGGCATCGTCCTGCTGCAGTCGCTGCAGAGCGCCTTCACGATCATGCAGCTGGACCCCTACCTGAAGACCTTCATCTGGGGCGCGATGCTCCTCGCGGTCGTGATCATCAACCACCTGGTGAACCTGCGCGGCGGGCGCACCCGTCCGGCTCCGCGCGACCCCGGCGACCCGACGCTGAACGTCCAGGCCGGAGCGGCGCGGGTCACCGCATGAGCGTCCTGGACCGCCACGGCGCCACGGTGCTCGAGGAGCTGCGCCGCACGCTCGAGCGGGTGGACGAGCGGCAGGTGGACGCCGTGCTCGACGTCCTCACCACGGCGCAGCGGGTGTTCGTGCTCGGGGTCGGCCGCGAGGGCCTGGCGGCGCGGGGCTTCGCGATGCGGCTCGTGCACCTGGGCCTGACCGTGCACTGGGGGTGGGACGACACCACTCCCGCCGTCACGGCGGACGACGTGCTGGTGATGGTCAGCGGCTCGGGGGCGATCGGGCACCTCGACCACGCCTTCGGCGAGATCCGGGAGACCGGGGCCACCACCGTCGTCGTCACCGGCGTGCCGGACGCCGCCACGCCCCGGGCCGCCGACCACGTGCTCGTCGTCCCCGCCGCGGTCTACCGCGGCACGGGCGACCTGGTGCCCTCCGTGCAGCCGATGGGCAGCCTCTTCGAGCAGGCGACGGGGCTGCTGCTGGACCTGCTCGTCCTCGACCTGCTCGAGCGTCGCGGGCTCACGTCCGCAGACCTGGTCGCCCGTCACCGCAACTTCGAGTAGGGGGCTCCATGACGCAGACCCACGACGCTCCTGCACCGCCCGGTGACCGGAGGGCTCCCCGCACGAGCGCCAGGACCACGAGACCCCCCGCGCTGCGCCCCGAGGGCGAGGCGCTGCTCGACCAGCTCGTCGACGCGTCGCGGGCCCTCGGCTCCGACCCCCGCCTCGTGCTGCACGGCGGCGGCAACACCTCGGTCAAGGTGCCCTGGCGGGACGTGACCGGCTCGGAGCGGATGGCCCTGCTGGTCAAGGGCAGCGGCCACGACCTGGGCCGCATCGACCGCGCGGGGTTCGCCCCGCTGCGGCTGGACCGGGTGCGCGAGCTGCTCCCACCCACCCCCCTGGACGACGCCGACCTCGCGGGCGAGCTGCGGTGCGCCCTCCTCGACCACCGCGCCCCCGACCCGTCGGTCGAGTCGCTCGTGCACGCCCTGCTCCCGCACGTCGCCGTGCTGCACTCCCACGCCGACGCGATCCTCGCGCTGACCAACACCCCGGACGGCGCCCGGCTGGTCACCGACGTCCTGGGCCCCCGGGTGCTCGTCGTGGACTACGCCATGCCCGGGCCCGAGCTGGCGGCCGCGTGCCAGGCGGCGTGGGGCGCCGCCGCCGACCGGCAGGACGAGATCCACGGGCTGGTCGTGCTCAACCACGGCCTCTTCACCGTCGGCTCCACCCCCGAGGAGGCGCTGACCCGGCACCTCGACCTCGTGGCCCGCGCCGACGCGCACCCCGGCGAGCCCGCCGCGGCCGCGCCGGCGTCGCGACCCGCCGCCCCTCCGGCGCTGGAGGAGCCGGTGGAGCCGGTGGAGGTGGCCCGGCTGCGCAGGCGCCTGTGCGAGGTGGCCGGGACACCGCTCGTCGTGCGCCGGCGCGCCGACGACGGGGTGCGCGCCTTCATCGCCGACGCGGCGCACCTCGACGCCGCGACCCGGGGCCCGCTGACCCCCGACCACGTCATCTGGACCCGGCGCACGCCCCTCGTCGGGCAGGACGTCGAGGCCTACGCCGCAGCCCACCGGGCCTACTTCGCTGAGCACGCGGAGCGGCACGGGCTCGCCGCCGACTCGCGCGACGCGGCCCCCCGCGTGGTGCTCGACCCCCGGCTGGGGCTGCTCTCGGCCGGTCGCAACGCCGCTGAGGCGGGGGTCGTGGAGGACATCGCGCGGCACACGATGGCCGCCGTCAGCGCCTCCGAGGCGCTCGGCGGCTACCGGCCCGCGTCCAGCGAGCACGTCTTCGACCTCGAGTACTGGGCGCCGCAGCAGGAGAAGCTGCAGCGGGCCGACCCGGCGCGTCCCCTCGCCGGCAAGGTCGCACTGGTGACGGGCGCGGCGTCCGGCATCGGCCGCGCGTGCGCCGCCGAGCTCATCGCGTCCGGCGCCACCGTCGTCGGCTGGGACGTGGCGCCCTCGGTGGTCGACGCCTTCGACTCCTCCGAGTGGCTGGGCCTCGTCGTCGACGTGACGGACGCGCAGGCGCAGCGCGACGCGCTGGCCGCCGGCGTCGAGGCGTTCGGCGGCCTGGACGTCCTCGTCGTCTCCGCGGGCGTCTTCCCCAAGGCCCAGCACCTGGACGAGCTCGACATGGCGGTGTGGCGGCGCACCATGAGCATCAACGTCGACGCCGTCGCCGAGCTCTACGGCCTGGCGCACCCCCTGCTCAAGGAGGCGGTGGGCGGAGGCCGCGTGGTGGTGGTGGCCTCGAAGAACGTCAAGGCCCCGGGCCCGGGCGCGGCGGCGTACTCGGCGTCCAAGGCCGCCATCACCCAGCTCTCGCGGGTCGCCGCGCTGGAGTGGGCCGGCGACGGCATCCGGGTCAACATGGTCCACCCCGACGCGGTGTTCGACACGGCCCTGTGGACCCCGGAGCTGCTGTCCGCCCGGGCCGAGCACTACGGGATGACCGTCGACGAGTACAAGCGCCGCAACCTGCTGCGCACCGAGGTCACCAGCAGGGCCGTGGCCCGGCTGGTGCGGACGATGGCCGACGAGACCTTCGAGTGCACCACGGGCGCCCAGGTGCCCATCGACGGCGGGAACGAGCGCGTCATCTGACGCCCACGACCTGATGGAGGAGACACCGTGAAGCACAGCAGCGCCGAGCAGGCCCAGCCCCGGTACGGCGAGTGGGGGCCCGCGTACCTGCTGCAGGGCCCCTCGAGCGACATCGGCGTCCTGCTGCTGCGCGCGGGCGACGCCATGGACAACCACCTGCACGACCGCTGCGACGAGTCGTTCGTGGTGACCGAGGGCGAGTGCACGCTGTGGGTGGACTGCGTCGAGCGGCACACGATGCGCGTCGGTGACGTCTACCGCTGCGAGCCGGGGGAGATGCACTACCTCGTGAACGAGTCCGGGGCCCCGTTCCGCTGCCTGTTCATCAAGTCCCCCGCCAGCCCCGGTGACACCGTCACCCTGCCCTGGCAGCCGGGCGAGCGCGTCCCGCAGCGCGCCGCCCCCACGACCTGACCCATCCCACCGACACAGGAGGACCACGGCAGTGGCTGACCTCGACGGCAACATCAGCGCCAAGGACTACGGGCTGGACCGGCCCCAGCAGACGCCCGGCTTCCACGTCAAGGGCGCAGCGCAGCTCGACTTCGGCATGCGCCACCGCCTCGCCCGGATCTTCGCCGAGGACGGGCGCACCGTGATGCTCGCGTTCGACCACGGCTACTTCCAGGGACCGACCTCCGGCCTCGAGCGCGTCGACCTCAACGTGGTCCCCCTGGCCCCGCACGTCGACGCCCTCATGGCCACCCGCGGGATCATCCGCTCCCTCGTCCCGGCCGGCAGCGACAACGCCCTGGTCCTGCGCGCCTCCGGCGGGCCCTCGATCCTCAAGGACCTCTCCGACGAGCGGATCGCGATGAACACCGAGGACGCGCTGCGCATCGACGCCGCGGCCGTGGCCGTCCAGGTCTTCGTCGGCGGAGAGCACGAGACCCAGTCGGTGACGAACATGACCACCCTGGTCGACCAGGGCCTGCGCTACGGGATGCCCGTCCTGGGCGTCACCGCCGTCGGCCGCGAGCTCACCCGCGACGCCCGCTACCTGGGCCTGGCCACCCGGATCATCGCCGAGCTCGGCGCGCAGGTCGTCAAGACCTACTACTGCGAGGAGGGCTTCGAGCAGGTCACCGCCGCCTGCCCGGTCCCGATCATCATGGCCGGCGGCAAGAAGCTCCCGGTCTCCGAGGCCCTGACCATGGCCTGGCAGGCCATCGACCAGGGCGCAGCGGGCGTGGACATGGGACGCAACATCTTCCAGCGCCAGGCCCCGGCAGCGATGGTCCAGGCCGTGCGCGCCGTCGTCCACGGAGGCGAGTCCCCCACCGACGCCCTCGAGGTCTACCGCGAGCTCTCCGGCGGCGCGGCCGACTGAGCAGCGGTCGCGGGCGGCGGTGCGCTCCGCCGCCCGCGACCGGGCGCCACCCGACGGGCGCAGCGCCCGGTTGCTGGGTCGGGGGAGCGCCCGGACGATCATGCCCATGTCCGTCCAGGCGCCACCCGATCCCGACACCCAGCTCAAGCGGGGCATCACCGGCCCGCTGCTGTACCTGTTCATCCTCGGTGACGTGCTGGGCGCCGGGGTCTACGCGCTCACGGGCGAGATCGCCGGCGAGGTCGGCGGGGCGGTGTGGGCGCCCCTGGTCGTGGCCCTGCTCATGGCCCTGCTCACCGCCGCCTCCTACGCCGAGCTCGTCACCAAGTACCCGAGGGCCGGCGGCGCGGCGGTCTTCGCCGAGCGGGCGTACCGCACGCCCGTCGTCTCCTTCCTCGTCGGCTTCTGCATGCTCGCCGCGGGGGTGACCAGCGCCGCGGGCCTGGCGCTGGCGTTCTCCGGCGACTACCTCGGCGCCCTCGTGGACGGCGTCCCCGCCACGGCCGTCGCGGTGCTCTTCCTCGCCCTGGTCGCGGCGATCAACGCGCGCGGGGTCAAGGAGTCGCTCGTCGCCAACGTCGGGATGACGATCATCGAGGTCTCCGGCCTGGTGCTCGTCATCGTCCTGGGCGCGGTCGTCCTCGGCCGCGGCGACGGCGACCCGGGCCGGGTGCTGGAGCTGCCCGACGGGGTGTCGACCGGCTCGGCGGTGCTCGCCGGCGTGGTCATCGCCTACTACTCCTTCGTCGGCTTCGAGACCTCCGCCAACGTCGCGGAGGAGGTCCGCGACGTCCGCCGCGTCTACCCGCGCGCGCTCTTCGGGGCACTGCTCACCGCCGGGCTCATCTACCTGCTGGTCGGCCTGGCCGCCTCCACCGTCCTGGCCCCCGAGGAGCTCGCGGACTCCTCCGGCCCGCTCCTGGAGGTCGTGCGGGCCTCCGGGGCCGGCGTCCCGGACTGGCTGTTCTCCCTCGTCGCGCTGATCGCGGTCGCCAACGGGGCGCTGCTCACCATGATCATGGCGAGCCGGCTGCTCTACGGGATGTCCGAGCAGGGCCTCATGCCCGCGGTGCTCGGCAAGGTGCTGTCCGGCCGGCGCACCCCCTGGGTCGCCATCCTCGTGACCACGGCCGCGGCGATGCTGCTGACCCTCACCGGCACGCTGGAGCAGCTGGCCCAGACGGTCGTGCTGCTGCTGCTCTTCGTCTTCATCAGCACCAACCTCGCGGTGCTGGTCCTGCGCCGCGACCGGGTCGAGCACGACCACTTCCGGGCGCCCACCGTCGTGCCGGTGCTCGCGCTGGCCAGCTGCGCGCTCCTGGTCGTCCAGGTCCAGGACTGGGCGGTGTGGTGGAAGACCGGCGTCCTGCTGCTCGTCGGCCTGGCCCTGTACGCGGTGGCCGGACGCCGGAGGAGGGCCGTCAGCGCATGAGCGGCTGGCGCTGGCGCGTCGCGGCGGCGGCCTACGTCTTCGCCGTGACGATGATGGGCACCACCCTGCCGACCCCGCTGTACGGGCTCTACCAGGACCGGCTGGGCTTCTCCGCGACCACCCAGACGACGATCTTCGCCACCTACGCGGTGGGGGTGATCGCCGCGCTGGTCCTGGCGGGGCAGTCTTCGGACCGGTTCGGACGCCGTCCGGTGCTCGTGGTCGGCCTGGCCTGCTCGGCGCTGAGCGCGGCGGTCTTCCTCCTGCCCGTCGGCCTGGAGACCCTCTTCACCGGGCGGCTGCTCTCGGGGCTGTCCGCCGGGCTGTTCACCGGCACGGCCACGACGGCGCTGGTCGAGCTGGCGCCGGCGGCCCGGGCGCGCTCGGCGAGCCTGCTGGCCACCGCCGCCAACATCCTCGGCCTGGGCAGCGGGCCGCTGCTGGCCGGCGTCCTGGCGCAGAGCGCGCCGAGGCCCCTGGCCACGCCCTACCTCGTGCACCTGGGCCTGCTGCTCGTCGCCGGGGCGCTGACCCTGCGCCAGCCGGAGACGGTCACCGCCCCGCTGGCCGAGCGCCCGCGGTGGCGCACGCTGCGGCCGGCGGTGCCGGAGGAGGTGCGGGCGGCGTTCGTCCCGGCCGCCCTCAGCGGCTTCGCGGGGTTCGCGACCTTCGGCGTCTACACGGCGCTGGAGCCGCGCTTCCTCGCCGAGATCCTCGGCGTGCGCGGCCTGGCCGCTGCGGGAGCGGTGACCGCGCTGGTCTTCGCCGCCTCGGTCGCGGCGCAGGCCGCCACGCTCGACCTCTCCACCCGCGCCGCGCTGCCGCTGGGCTGCGCGGCGCTCGTGGTGGGGATGGGCATGCTCGTCGTCGCGCTGGAGCGCGCCTCGCTGCCGCTGTTCCTCCTCGCCACGGTCGTGCTGGGGATCGGTCACGGCACGAGCTTCCGGGCCGGCATCGCCTCGGTCGCCCGCGCCGCCCCGGCGGCGCGGCGCGGCGAGGTCACCTCGACGCTGTTCGTCGTGCTCTACGTGGGGATATCGCTGCCCGTCGTGGGCGTCGGGGCGCTCTCCCAGGCGGCCGGGCTGCTCACGGCCGGGGTGGTCTTCGCCGGCTGCGTCGCGCTGCTGGCGCTCGCCGCGCTGGTGGCCGTGGTGCGCCGTCCGGCCACGGCCTGAGGGCGCCGCACGCTCCCGGGTTGTCCTCGGGCCCCGGAGCGGAGTTGACTCGGGGCACGATCTTCGAGGAAGAAGGCACGACTGTGACGACGACGTCCGAGGCGCCCGCGCGCCGCACCGCAGCCACCTGGCCGATCACCGCGGCGATGCTCCCCTTCCCGGCCAGCACCGACGCCCCCGCCGAGGCCTGGTCGGCGGCGCTGGCCGAGGTGGCCTTCGAGGGCTTCACCGAGGTCGACCTCACCGACTCGTGGGTGCGCTGCGGCGACCTCGAGGCCTCGCGCCTCGACGAGCTGGCCGACGTCCTGCGCCAGCGCGCGCTCGTGCCCGAGGCGATGTCGGTGATCCGGCGCAGCGTCATCGACCCCGAGACCGGCGAGGACAACCTCGCCTACAGCCACCGCTCCCTCGAGGCCGCCGCCCGGCTGGGCTGCTCGGTGGTCAGCTTCGGGCTGCACCGCCCGCTGCTGCCCGCGCAGCGCGAGGCGCTGTGGTTCTGGACCGTGCAGGGCCCGGAGGACTCCTTCGACGACGAGACCTGGGCCACCGCGGTCAGCCGGATCCGCGAGCTCGGCGACCACGCGGCGCAGCTGGGCCTGCAGGTGTCCCTGGAGATGTACGAGGACACCCTCATCGGCACCGCCGCCTCGGCCGTGCGGCTCGTCACGGACATCGCGCACGACTCCGTCGGCCTCAACCCCGACCTGGGCAACCTCTTCCGCCTGCACCGCCAGGTCGAGCCCTTCGGCGAGGCCATCGCCGCGTGCCTGCCGCACACCAACTACTGGCACGTGAAGAACTACTTCCGGCTCGAGGACTCCACGACCGGCGTCATCCTCTCCGCGCCGGCGCCGATGGAGTCCGGCTCGATGGACTACCGCTCGGCGGTCCGGCTGGCCGTGCAGCTCGGCTTCGACGGCGCCTTCTGCGTCGAGCAGTACGGCGGCGACGGCCTCTCGGTCATGGCCTCCAACCGCGACTACCTGCGCAAGCTCCTCGCCGTCGCCACCGGCGAGCACCTCACCGCTCGCTGACCCCGCCCTCCAGGAGACCCCCCGTGACCGAGACCCCCACCCCCGCCCGTCCCGTCGTGGCCGTCCTCGGGCTGGGCGCCATGGGCCTGCCCATGGCCACCCGCCTGGCCAGCGCGCTGCCCGTGGTCGCCTTCGACGTCTTCGCCGAGCGCACCGAGCTCGCCGTCGCCGGCGGGGCCACCGCGGCCACCACGCCCGCGCAGGCCTGCGAGGGCGCCGACCTGGCGCTGATCGGCGTGCGCAACGCCGAGCAGCTGGACGCCGCCCTGTTCTCGCCCCAGGGCGCGGCCAGCTCGCTGCGGGCCGGCTCGGTCGTCGTCCTGACCTCCACCGTGGGCACCGAGGTGGCGCGCGAGGCCGCTCGCCGCCTCGCCGAGACCGGCGTCGACCTGCTCGACGCCCCGGTCAGCGGCGGCGCGGTGCGGGCCGGCGCCGGCGACCTGCTGATCATGGTCGGGGCGGCCCCCGACGTCGTCGAGCGCTCCCGCCCGGTGCTCGACCTGCTGGCCAGCCGCGTCGTGGAGGTCGGCCCGAACCCCGGCGACGGGCAGACGATGAAGACCGTCAACCAGCTGCTGTGCGGCATCCACACGGCCGCGGCGGCCGAGGCCCTGACCCTGGCCCACCGCCTGGGCCTGGACCTCGACACGACGATCGAGGTGCTCGGCGCCGGCGCCGCCGCCTCCTTCATGCTCGCCGACCGCGGCCCGCGGATGGCCCAGCAGCTGAGGGGGCAGACCCCCGAGCTGCGCTCGCGGATCGACGTCATCTCCAAGGACATGGGCATCGTCCACGACCTCGTGCGCGGCGCCGGGTCGGCCGCTCCGGTGGCCGGCGCCGCCGAGCAGCTGTACCTGGTCGCGCAGGCCCTGGGCCTGTCGGCCGAGGACGACTCGGCCCTGGTCACCGCTCTGGCCCAGAAGGGCTGAGGCCGCGATGACGCGCCTGGTCGACGACCCCGCCCGCTTCACCGAGGACGCCCTCGCCGGGTTCCTCGACGCCCACGCCGGCCGCGTCCTCGGCGTCCCCGGGGGCGTGGTGCGCGCCACCGCCACGCGCCCCGGCAAGGTCGCCGTGGTCGTCGGCGGCGGCTCGGGGCACTACCCCGCCTTCTGCGGCGTGGTCGGTCCCGGCTTCGCCGACGGCGCGGTGGTGGGCAACGTCTTCACCTCGCCCTCGGCCGCCGACGCGGCCTCGGTCGCGCGCGCCGCCGACAGCGGCGCCGGGGTGCTCCTGACCACCGGCAACTACGCCGGCGACGTCATGAACTTCGGCCTCGCCGTCGAGCAGCTGGAGGCCGAGGGCATCGGCGCCCGCTACGTCGCCGTCACCGACGACGTCGCCAGCGCCCCGGCGTCCGAGCGGGCCAAGCGCCGGGGGATCGCCGGTGACTTCACGGTCTTCAAGGCCGCCTCGGCCGCCGCGGAGGAGGGGTTGGACCTGGACGGCGTCGAGCGCGCCGCCCGCCACGCCAACGACCGCACGCGCAGCCTCGGCGTCGCCTTCGACGGCTGCACCATGCCGGGGGCGAGCGAGCCCCTGTTCACCGTCCCGGACGGGCACATGGGCCTCGGCCTCGGCATCCACGGCGAGCCCGGCATCGCCGACGAGCCGATGCCCACCGCTGCCGAGCTGGCGCAGGTGCTCGTCGACGGCGTGCTCGACGACGCCCCGGAGGGCGGCGGCACCCGCGTGGCGGCGATCCTCAACGGCCTGGGCCGCACCAAGTACGAGGAGCTGTTCGTCGTCTGGGGCACGGCCGCGCGGCTGCTGCGCGAGCGGGGCCTGGAGGTCGTCGAGCCCGAGGTCGGCGAGCTGGTCACCAGCCTCGACATGGCCGGCTGCTCGCTGACCCTCATGTGGCTGGACGACGACCTCGAGCGCTGGTGGACCGCCGCGGCGGACACCCCGGCCTACCGCAAGGGCGCCGCCGTCGC
>NZ_JBZYWI010000046.1:0-21076 GCF_058932755.1 Quadrisphaera sp. DVD1 | reverse complement strand
CGACGCTGTAGGGCCCGGAGGCCCTGGTGGCCGAGGCGCTGGCCGGCGCGGACGGGCTCGAGCCGGCCTGCCGGGCGGCCCTGCTGGCCACCGAGGCGGTGCACCGGGCGGCGACGGCGCAGCCCGGCAGCGCCGCGCTGGCCGCCCGGGCCCGCGAGCTGGCACCCCCGGTCGGCGTCGACCCCGCCACCCGGGTGCGCCTGGACGTCGCCGCGTTCGCCGCCACGTGGGACCCGAGCACCATCACCGACCGCCTCGCGCTGGCGGAGGCCCTCGCAGCGCGCTGCACCACCGACGCCGACCGGGCCACCAGCCTGCACCTGCTGCGCGTGGCGCAGGTGGAGGCCGGGCGCCTGGCGGACAGCGAGCGCACGTCGCGCCGGTTCGCGGAGCTGGCCCGCCGGCGCGAGGACGACGACCTGCTCGTCATGCACGCCTGGTGGCAGGTGATGGGGCACCTGCTGCGCGGGGAGCACGCGGCGGCCCGCGCGCTGGCCCAGGAGTCCGCCGGGCTGGACCGGCTCACCGCGCGCGGCGCTGCGGTGCTGGCGGTGAGCCGGTCCAGCACCGAGGGCGTGATCGCCTGGCACGAGGGCCGGCTGGTGGACCTCGTCGCCGAGGCCGCGGGCCTGGCCACCGAGGTCGACGACGACTTCCGCCTCGTCGTGGCCCTCGGGCTCTCCCAGGGCGGGCGGGTCGAGCGGGCGCTGCCGCTGCTCGAGGACCTCCTCGCCGGCGCCGCGCGCTGGGAGCCGCCGCGCACCGGGCTGCGCACGGCGATGCTCACCCAGGCGCTGGTGGCGCTGGCCTGCGACCCGGGCGCCACGCGCGCGACCCTCGCCGCGGTGCGGGCGCTGGCCGAGCCGCTGGAGCCGGTGGTCGAGACGTGGGAGGACGGGCTGGTCATGGCCTGGCCCGGGATGCAGTGCCTGGGCCCCACGCGCTGGCACCGCGGCTCCGTGCGCGCGCTGCTCGGCCGGCCGGGAGCCACCGACGACCTGCGCCGGGCGGTGGCCGTGGCCGACGCCGCCCGCGCCCGCCCGCACGCCACCTGGGCGCGCGCCCTGCTCGAGCGCCTTCCCCCGCTGCAGACCGCCTTCCCGGAGGGACCACCATGACCACCTGGCCCGAGACGGCGTCCGCCTTCGCGCACGCCGCCGCGTGGTTCGCCGCCACGACCGCGACCGTGCCCGGCCACGAGGACGCCCCCGGCCTCGGCGAGTGGACCGTGCGCGACCTCGTCGGCCACACGAGCCGCTCGCTGACCACCGTGGAGCAGTACCTGCGCGCGGCGCCGGCGCCGGTGGAGGTCTCCTCCCCGGCGGAGTACTTCCGGCTGCTCGCGGAGGCCAGCCGGGCCCCCGGCGTCGCCCAGCGCGGACGGGACGCCGGCGCCGCCCTCGGCCCCGACCTGCCCGGCGCGGTCGCGGCGCTGGTCGACCGGGTCGTGCCGCAGGTGCGCTCGAGCTCGCCCGACGCCTTCGTGGGCACCCCGGCCGGCGGGATGCGCCTGGCCGACTACCTGCCGACCCGCACCTTCGAGCTGACCGTGCACACCAGCGACCTCGTCGTGGCCCTGGGCGGGACGCCCGTGCCACCTCGGGCCGCGGCGGCGTCCGCGCTGCACCTGGCCGCGGAGCTGGCGGCGGCGTCCGACGCGGCCGGCGAGGTGCTGCTGGCCCTGACCGGGCGCCGTCCCCTTCCGCCGGGGCTCACCGTCCTCTGACGGCGTGCCCCCCGGGGCCGGAGCGAGCGCTCAGCGGGCGGCGAGGACGGCGTCCGTGGTCGTGAGGGTGATCAGCGGCGCGTAGAGGCCCATCGCGACGAGGGCCCGGTCGTGGTCGGCCCGCGACGCCCCGGCGCAGGCGTCGGTGACCACCTGCACCGCCACGCCGGCGTCAGCCGCGGCCAGCGCGGTGGAGAGCACGCAGCAGTCCGTGGAGACCCCGGCCAGCACGAGCGCGTCGGCGCCGCCGGTGAGCGCCGCGAGGCCGTCCGCGGCGTCGTCCCACTTGCCGAAGCTCGTGCGGGTGACCACCGGCGCGTCCGGGGGCACGACGCCGTCGAGCAGCGCGTAGAGCGGCGCGGTCGGCGGCTGCAGCGCGAAGCCGAACTCGGCGTAGTACGGCACCCACGCGCCGTGCGGCTGCTCCGGGGCCACGAACCGGGTGGCCGCGGTGCGCCCGGGGAAGCCCGCGGCGAGGCGGCGCACCTGCGGCAGCGCCGCCTCCACCATCGGTGACCCCCACGGGCTGTCCGGGTCGGCGAAGACGTGCTGGACGTCGATCACCACCAGCCAGGGCGCGCTCACCGCTGCGGCGCCCGGCCCAGGGCCTCCTGCGCCCGCACGCGCGAGCGCCCGAGGAGCAGGTGCCCGACGAGGCCCACGAGCAGCGCCACGAGCACCCCGAGGTTGGCGTAGGCCCACGGGCCCTCGCGCCCGCCGAGGCCCACCGGCCCGAGCAGGTAGCCCTGCCAGTCCAGCCAGCCCGCAGCGGCGTTGGTGACCAGGCCCCAGCCCAGCAGCGTGCCGACGACGAGCAGCGCCACGGCCGGCACCGACACCGACCCGTACCGCCCGCGGGGGTCGAAGAGGTCAGCGTCGGCGTAGTCGGTGCGGCGCAGCAGCAGGTCGGCGATCGCCACCCCGGCCCAGGCCGCGATCGGCACGCCGAGGGTGATGAGGAAGCCCTGGAACTGGGGCAGGAAGGAGTCGGCGACGAAGACCACGAGGATCGTGCCGATGACCATGAGCGTGCCGTCGATGCACGCGGCGACCCAGCGGGGGGCGCGCAGGCCGAGGCTGAGCAGCGCCAGGCCCGAGGAGTAGACGTCGAGCACGGCGCCGCCGACCAGCGAGAGCACCGCGACGATCGCGAACGGCACGAGGAACCACACCGGCAGCACGGTGGTCAGCGCACCGATGGGGTCGAGGGCGATGGCGCCGGACAGGTCGGGGTCGGAGCCGGCCAGCAGCAGGCCGAAGACCACGAGCACGACCGGGGCGGCGGCCCCGCCGAACGTCGTCCAGCCCACGACGCCGGCGCTGGAGGCGCGGCGCGGCAGGTAGCGGGAGTAGTCGCCGGCCGCGTTGACCCAGCCCAAGCCGAAGCCGGTCATCATGAGCACCAGCGCGCCGAGCACCGCCTGCGTCGAGCCCGAGGGCAGCGCCGAGACGGCGCCCCAGCTGATCTCGTCGCGCACGAGCACCACGTAGACCACGGTGAGGACGCCGGTGACCACGGTGATCAGCGTCTGCAGCCGCATGATCGCGTCGAAGCCGAGGACGCCGGCGCCGACGACGAGCAGCGCGACCACGAGCAGCGCCACGACGGAGGTCAGCGTGCCGCCGCCCCAGCCGAGCTCGCGGAAGACCGTGGCGGTGGCCAGGGTGGCCGTCGACGCCAGCGCCGTCTCCCAGCCGACGGTGAGGATCCAGGACACGGCCGCCGGAGCGGCGTTGCCGCGCACCCCGAACGCGGCCCGGCTGACCGTCATGGTCGGCGCGGAGGCGCGCTTGCCGCCCAGGGCGATGACGCCGCAGAGCAGGAAGGAGAAGACCGTGCCGACCACGGCGGCGAAGGTCGCCTGCCAGAAGGAGATGCCGAAGCCGAGCACGAAGGAGCCGTAGCTGACGCCGAGGACGGAGATGTTCGCGGCGAACCACGGCCAGAACAGGCTGCGGGGGGCGCCCTTGCGCTCGCCCTCGGCGATGACGTTGATGCCGTTGAGCTCGATCCCGCTCAGGGGGGCGCTCGGGGTGGGCGACGCGGAGGCAGCGGGCGAGGAGGGCGCGGAGGGCGCGGTCATGGGTGCTCGACCTCGATGGTCACGGGGGTCAGGAGAGCTGGAGCCTAGGGGAGCCGGCGCCCCGGCAGGGCCGTCCGCGAGCGCGCGGCGCGGCGGGTCACCGGGACGGAGGAGGTCGCGCGCCGTCGGTGCCGTGCGCCACGCTGCAGCCATGGACTCCTCCCCGAGCACCCGATTCGTCCTCGTCCCCGGCTTCTGGCTCGGCGCCTGGGCCTGGGAGCGGGTCAGCCCGCACCTGCGCGCCGCGGGCTGCGACGTGCGCGAGCTGACCCTGCCCGGCCTGGAGGGGCCCGACGCGCCGCGGGCGGGCGTGACCTTCGAGGACCACGTGCGCGCCGTCGTCGACGCCCTCTCCGAGGACGACCGCCCGGCCGTGCTCGTCGGGCACAGCGGTGCGGGGCCGGTCGTGCACGCCGCCACCGACCGCGCCCCGGAGCGGGTGCGCCGCGTGGTCTACGTCGACACCGGCCCGATGCCCGAGGGCGCCGCGGTGATGCCCCACCTCGACCCCGCGATGGCCGAGCTGCCCCTGCCGAGCGACGAGGACCTGGAGGCCGGCGGCAACAGCCTGTCCGGGCTCGACGCTGCCGAGCGCGCGGCGTTCCGCGCCCGCGCCGTGCCCCAGCCGGTCGGGCCGGCCCGCGAGCCCGTGCGCCTCAGCGGAGACCCCGCCCTGCTCGCGGTGCCGGTCACCGTGATCAGCTCCTCGATGAGCGGGGACGACGTCCGCGAGCTCGTGGCCGCCGGCAACCCGTACTTCGCCGAGCTGGGGCGCCTGGACGCGACCATCGTCGACCTCCCGACCGGGCACTGGCCGATGTTCTCGCGCCCGGCCGACCTCGCGGCCGAGCTCCTGCGCGCGGCGGGCAGCTAGCGGACACTGGCCGCGTGGGCGCCGCGCTCGCGCACCTCGCGGCCGCGTGCGCCTGCGCGGGCTTCCCGTGGTGCGTGCGCGTCGTCGTCCACCCGCAGCTGGCCACCGTGGGCCACGCCGACCGGGGCCCGTCACAGGCCCGGAACGCGCGCCTCGAGGGCGTCGGGGTCGCCCGCGAAGGAGCCGGCCCGCAGCAGCAGCTCGCCGGCGGGCGGCACGAGCCGGCGCCGCCGGGCGTCCCAGCGCGAGAGCGGGCGCAGCGAGACGGGGACGTCGACGCCCGCGCTCCGGCCGGCGGGCACGAGCACCGACGCGAAGCCGACGAGCACCTCTCGCGGCCGGTCGTCGGTGGGCCGGGCCAGCGACCCGTAGACCTGGACGACGTGCCGCCCGTCGCGCGCGCCGGTGTTCGTGACGTCCAGGTGGACGGTCACCGTGCCGCCGGAGCGCTCCGCGAGCAGGCCCGACAGCGCGAAGGACGTGTAGGACAGCCCGAACCCGAGGGGGTGGGCGGCCGGGACGCCGAGCCGGTCGAGCAGGCGCTGGCCGAACCACTGGTCGTACACCGCCGTGGTGGCCTCGCGGTCGAAGGCGGGCAGGTGCTCGGCGGAGGCGGGGAGGGCGAACGGCAGCCGCCCGGCCGGCTCGGCCCGCCCCAGCAGGACGTCGGCGAGCGCCGCCCCGCCCTCCATGCCGGCGTACCAGGCGAGCACCAGGGCGGGCACCTGCTCGCGCCAGGCCTCCACGAGCACCGCTCCGGCGGTCACCACGACGACGACCGTGCGCGGGTTCGCCGCGGCGACGGCGGTGATGAGGGCGTCGTCCTCGGGGCGCAGGCGCAGGTCGGCGCGGTCGCCGCCCTCGGACTGGCTGCCGACCAGGCTCACGCCCCTCTCCTGCGAGGCGGCCCCGGCGGTCATCCGCTCCAGCACCGCGCGCGACTCCTCGTCCGGCGCCGGCGGGTACAGGGCCACGAGCTCCGGCGCCCCGAACGCCGCGTTGGAGACGTACTCCCCCTCGTCGGCCGCGGTGTAGCCGACGACCACCACCGCCACGTCGGCGCCGGCCGCGGCCGCCGCGGCGGCCGCGGGGTCCTCCTCGGTCACGTGCTCCACGTCGGCGCCGGGCAGCGCAGCGCGCAGGCCCGCCAGGGCCGTGACGACCTCGGGCGCCCGGACGTCGGAGGAGCCCTGGTCGCCGGTGTTCGCGACGTCGGCCAGGCGCCCGAGCACGGCCACCGAGCCCAGCGCCGCGGCGTCCAGCGGCAGCAGCGGTGCGCCGTCGACGTCCTCGTTGCGCAGGAGCACCACGGCGCGGGCGGCGACCTCGCGGGCCAGGGCCCGGTGCTCGGCGCAGGCGACGACGTCGAGGGCGGGCGCGTGCTCGGCCACCGCGGCGAGCGAGCGCAGCTGCGTGGACAGGACGCGCAGGCCGGCCCGCTCGACGTGGTGCCAGCCCACCCGGCCCGTCTCCAGGTCGGCGCGCAGGTGCTGGCCGCGCTGCTGGCGGAACGGCTCCTCCACGTCCAGGCCCGCGACGAGGGACGCCCCCGCGTCGCGCAGCCCCCAGATGAAGTCCGAGACCGTGACGCCGGTGAAGCCCCAGTCGCGGCGCAGCACGCCCTCGAGGAGCGCCTCGTTCTGCCCGGCCCACTCGCCGTTCACCGAGTTGTAGGAGGTCATGACCGCTGCGACGCCCTCCTCGACGACGCGGTGGAAGTGCGCGAGGTAGACCTCGTGCAGGCTCTCCTCGTCGCAGGTGACGTCGACGGTGAACCGGGCGTTCTCCATCGAGTTGAGGGCGTAGTGCTTGGCGCAGGCCATGACGTGGCGCTGGGTGCCGCGCACCAGCGCCGCGCCCATCTCGCCGAGCAGCAGCGGGTCCTCGCCATAGGTCTCCTGCGCGCGCCCCCAGGCCGGGTGGCGGGGCAGGTTGATGCAGACGCCGCCGAAGAAGTTCGCCCCCTGGGCGCGCAGCTCTCGGCCGATCGCGTCGCCGACGCGCTCCTCGAGCGACGGGTCCCAGGTGGCCCCGCGCGCCATGGAGACCGGGAAGGCGGTCGAGCGGCCCATCACCACCCCGCGCGGGCCGTCGCTGAAGCGCAGGCCCGGGACGCCCAGGCGCTCGACCGATCCGTGGACGTAGGGGCGGAGGTTGTACCCCTCGGTGACCATCTCCGTGAACCCCGGCCAGAACTCCTCGTCCCCGTCGAGCAGGCCGAGCCGCTCGTCCTCGGTGAGCTGGGCGTAGAGGCCCCGCGCCTCCTGGACCGGGTCGGCGCCGGAGCGGACCGCGGCCAGCGCGGCCGCGAAGGGGCTCGGGGCCGGGTCGGCGTCCACGGGGGCCTGGCGGGGGGAGGTGCTCATCGATCGACTCCTTCGTCGGTGCGGGGCAGCGACAGGATGGCGCCCGGCCTGCGGCGGCGGCGAGCGGGCGGGCACCCGTCCGGGGAGGGCGGGCCCGGGGCCGCCCCCGGCGTCGAACGTGTGTTTGAACTACAGGGGTGGAACCTCTACGCTGTCATCCGACCTGGAGCCCGCGGCGACCGCGGGCCGGCAGCGAGGAGCGGCAGTGGCGCGAACGAGTGGGCGGACGCCGGCGAGCGTCACCGAGCTTCCGGCCGAGGCCGCGGGTGACGGGCTGACCGCTCGCCAGCGGGGCGTGCTGGAGACGATCCGCTCAGCGGTGGAGTCGCGCGGCTACCCGCCGAGCATGCGCGAGATCGGCGAGGCCGTGGGGCTGACCAGCCCCTCCAGCGTCGCCCACCAGCTGGCCGCCCTCGAGCGCAAGGGCTTCCTGCGCCGCGACCCCAACCGCCCCCGCGCGATCGAGGTCGTCGACCGTGGCGAGCGCACCGCGCCGGTGGCCGCTGCCGCGCCCGCCGCGGCGGTCGAGGAGCAGTCGGAGACCGCGCTGGTGCCCGTGCTGGGGCGGATCGCCGCCGGTGGCCCGATCCTCGCCGAGCAGGCCGTCGAGGACGTCTTCGCCCTCCCGCGCCAGCTGGTCGGCGACGGCGAGCTCTTCCTGCTCAAGGTCGTCGGCGACTCGATGGTCGACGCCGCCATCCGCGACGGCGACTGGGTCGTCGTGCGGCAGCAGCCGGTGGCCGAGAACGGCGAGATCGTCGCGGCCATGCTCGAGGGCGAGGCGACGGTGAAGACGCTCCAGCGCCGCGACGGCCACGTGTGGCTGATGCCGCACAACGCGGCGTACTCGCCCATCAACGGAGACGACGCCACCGTGCTCGGCAAGGTCGTCACCGTCCTGCGCAGCCTCTGAGGGCTGCGCAGGACGGCGGCGCCGAGCGGCTCAGCCGCCGAAGAGCCGGCCCAGCTGCTCGCGCAGGACGAGCGCCGACAGGGTGCCGAAGAGCAGCACCGACCACACCAGCACGCCGAGGCGGAACCCGCGCAGGCGCAGCTGCGGGGCCAGAGAGCGCCGGTTGACGAGGATCAGCAGGCCCGAGTAGATGAACATCATCAGCCCGCCCACGCAGGCGGAGATCACGAGCAGCACCAGCGGGGCGTCGAGGCCCAGGAGCAGGACCACGACGCCGATCCCGACGAGGCCCCACACGAGCCAGAAGTAGATCCGGCTCTCCGACGCCTGCTTGAGGTAGGCGGTCTTGAGCACGTCCGCGGCCAGGCGGCTGGTGTAGTCGGCGATGCCGGTCGCGGCGGCGAACAGCGAGAACGCGCCGATCACCCAGAAGAAGACGCCGAACCAGGGCCCGACCGTGTCCTGGAGGACCTGCCCCTCCACCTGCAGGAAGCTGATGTCGTTGGGCAGTCCCTCCCGCCCGAAGACCGTGGAGTACGCCAGCAGGGACGTGAAGGTGATCGACAGGAACGTGATGAGCACGAACGTCGTCAGCTGCTCGATGTTCGCGAAGCGCCACCACGTGCGCCAGCGGGCCATGTTCGACTCGTCCGGCTCGAACACGTAGCCCGTGCTGGGCACCGCTTCCGGCTGGCCGGTGACCGGGCTCTCGATCCGCGGCACGTAGGCGCCCATGCCGAAGCCCTTGTCCCGGATCCAGTTGGACTGCACGAGGTTCTGCCCGCCGCCGGCCCCGGCGAAGGCCAGCGCCCCCAGGAGGGTGGCGAACCCGAGCTCGGCCACGGGGACCCCGGCGCGGGTCACCACGTGCGGCAGGTCGCCCCACGCCGAGGCCGTGATCGCGGCGAAGGCGCCGATGACGAGCAGCAGGAGCACGGCCGCCACCTTGACCATCTCGAGGCGCTCGAGGGCGATGTAGACCACCGGGGCCAGGGTGAGGATCGCGCCGATGGCGAGCAGCATCCCGATGGCGATCCAGCGCGCCTCCCCGCCCCACAGGTAGGTGACCAGGGTCGCGGAGCTGGTCACCCAGCCGGGCCAGAGGTTCGCGAAGTAGGCCATGATCGCGAAGACCAGGCCCCAGTGCTTCCAGTAGCGGCTGAACCCGGTCAGCGCGGTCTCGCCCGTGGCCAGGGTGTAGCGCTCGATCTCCATGTTGAGGAAGTACTGGGTGGCCAGGCCGACCAGCGCGGCCCAGACGAAGACGAGCCCGACCTGCGAGGCGATGTAGGGGAAGAGGATGAACTCCCCGCTGGCCAGGCCGACGCCGGCGGCGATGACGCCGGGACCGATGGTCTTGAACCACGACGACGGCGGCGGGGGCAGCTCGCGCACCTTCGGCGCCTCGAGGTGCTTGGTCGGGAACGCGTCGACAGCCGAGGAGGAGCCCACTCGGAGCGCGCCATCTTCGTTGGTGGCCATGGGAAGGGGGTACTCCACCCGCGGCGCCGAGCACAACCCCCCCGCGCCGTGGTGGGGCCCGCGCCGCGGGCCCCACCACGGGCTCATCCCCGCGCGCCGCCGGCCAGCAGCCCCCGGTACCACAGGGCGCTGTCCTTGAGGATGCGCTCCTGGGTGTCGTAGTCGACGCGGACGACGCCGAAGCGGCGGTCGTAGCCGTAGCCCCACTCGAAGTTGTCGAGCAGGGACCACACGAAGTAGCCGCGCACGTCCACCCCCGCGTCGACGGCGTCGGCGACCGCCGCGATGTGGGTGCGCAGGTACTCGACGCGCTCGGCGTCGTGGACGCCGCCGTCGGGCGCCACCTCGTCGGCGAAGGCGGCGCCGTTCTCGGTGACGACCAGCGGGGTGCCGGGGTGGTCGCGGCCGAGGCGGACCAGCAGCTCGGTCATGCCGCTGGCGTCGATCGGCCAGCCCATCGCCGTGTACGGCCCGGGGAGGCGGACGAACTCCACGTCGTCGGCGGCGATCCACGGCGTGGCCGCCGAGGCGCCGTGCCCGTCCGCGCCGTCCTTGTCGCCCGTGCCGTCCCACCGCTTCACCAGCGCGGGGCTGTAGTAGTTGACGCCGAGGAAGTCGAGCGGCACCGCGATCGCCTCGGTGTCGCCGTCCTGGACGAAGGACCAGTCGGTGACCGAGGCGGTGTCGGCGAGCAGGTCGGCCGGGTACTCGCCCTTCAGCGCCGGGTCGAGGAAGGCGCGGTTGGCGAGGGCGTCGATCCGCCGCGCGGCGTCGACGTCCTCGGGCGACGGCGTCGCCGGGCGGACGAGGTGCACGTTGAGGGTCAGCGACAGCTGCGCGGACGGCGCCACCTCGCGCAGGACCCGGCCGGCGAGGCCGTGGCCGAGGTTGAGGTGGTGGACGGCGGCCAGCGCGGCCGCGGGCTCGGTGCGCCCGGGGGCGTGCACGCCCGAGGCGTACCCGAGGTAGGCCGAGCACCACGGCTCGTTGAGCGTGGTGAAGGTGTGCACGCGGTCCCCGAGGGCCTCGCCGACGACCCGGGCGTACTCCGCGAACCGCTCGGCCGTGGCGCGCACCGGCCAGCCGCCGGCCTCCTCGAGCTCGGCCGGCAGGTCCCAGTGGTAGAGCGTGGCCACCGGAGCGATGCCCGCCGCGAGGAGCTCGTCGACGAGGCGGGAGTAGAAGTCCAGGCCCGCCCGGTTCACCGGCCCGGAGCCGCCGGGCTGGATGCGCGGCCAGGACAGGGAGAACCGGTAGGCGTCGAGCCCGAGGTCCTTCATCAGCGCGACGTCGGCCGGCATCCGGTGGTAGTGGTCGGCGGCGACGTCCCCGGTGTCGCCGTTCAGCGTCTTCCCCGGGGTGTGGCTGTAGACGTCCCAGATCGAGGGGCCGCGCCCGTCCTCGGCGGCCGCTCCCTCCACCTGGTAGGCCGCCGTGGCGGCCCCCCACACGAAGCCCTCGGGGAAGCGGTCCCGGTCCACGTCCTGGCTCACTGCGCGCCCTCCAGCGTCTCGGCGCGGCGCCGGGTGACGACGCCGTCGGGAGCCATCCTGGCCGAGCGGCGTCCCCGGCGGGAGGGCGGGTGGGAGCGCGTCCACGCGCCCGTGCGTGCTCGCCGGCCGCGCGCCCCCTACCGTGGCGCCATGGGCACCCTCATCGTCGGCTACGTGCCGACCGCCCAGGGCGACGCCGCCCTGGCCACCGGCATCGAGGAGGCGCGCCGCCGCGGTCACCGCCTGCTCGTGGTGAACACCGCGCGCGGCGGCGAGGTCTCCGGGCCCCTCGTCGTGCAGGGCGAGGCGCGCTCGCGCCTGGACGCCGTCCTGGCCGCCAGCGGCCTGGAGCACGAGGTGCGCCAGCCGCTGCGCGGGCGGGAGCCGGCGGAGGAGATCGCAGACGCGGCCGACGAGACGGGGGCGGACCTCGTCGTCATCGGCATGCGCCACCGCAGCCCCGTGGGCAAGCTCATCCTCGGGTCGGTCGCCCAGCAGATCCTGCTGGAGGTCTCCTGCCCGGTCCTGGCGGTCAAGGCCTCCTACGACCGGCGCTGAGCCGACCGGCGCTGAGCCGGCCGGCCGTGCTCAGCCGACGGTCACCGTGAGCCCGGCCCCGGCGAGGGCCTTGGTGAAGGGGCAGATCTGCCGCGCCTGCTCCACGACCCGCTCGGCCACGTCGCCGGGCAGCCCCGAGACGACCAGCGCGAAGCCCGAGGTGTAGCCGGCCTCCTCGTCGCTGGAGAGGGTCACGCGCCCCTGCACCTGCGCGCCCGAGGCGTCGACGTCCTGGCTGCTGGCGGCGATGCCGACGGCCTGCTGCAGGCAGGCGGCGATCGCCGCGGCCATGAGGTGCTCGGGGGTGGTGGTGCCGTCGTGCTCCTCCCCCGCGAGCTGCGTCCTCGCCTCCAGCACGCCGTCCTCGGTGCTCACCGAGCCCGGGACGGCCGTGGCCACTGCCTCGTGCACGTTCTGCGTCTGCGCCATGGGCGGGCCCTACCCCGGCGCCCGCGGCGCACACCCGCAGCGGTCAGGGGCTGGCGGCCAGGAAGAGGAACGCGGCGAGGAGCACCAGGTGCACCCCGCCCTGCAGGCGCGTGGCCCGCCCCGGGACGACGGTGAGCACGCCCACGACGACCGTGAGGGCGAACAGCACGAGCTGGGTGGAGCCGAGGCCCAGGACGAGCGGGCCGTCGAGCCACAGCGAGGCCACGGCGATGACCGGGATGGTCAGGCCGATGCTCGCCATCGCCGAGCCGAGCGCCAGGTTCAGGCTGATCTGGGTCCGCCCCCGGCGCGCGGCGTTGGCGGCCGCGAGCGTCTCCGGAGCCAGCACGAGCAGGGCGATCACCACGCCGACGAACGACTGCGGGAACCCCAGGGCCGCGACGCCGGACTCGATCGCCGGCGACTCCACCTTCGCCAGGCCGACCACGGCGACCAGCGCGACGAGCAGCAGCGCGAGGCTGGTCGCGGCGGCGCGGGTGGTGGGCGGGCTGGCGTGCACCTCCTCGGCGAGGACGTCGCCGTCGCTGTCGACGGGCAGGAAGAAGTCGCGGTGGCGCACCGTCTGGGTGACCACGAACATCGCGTACAGCGCGAGGGAGGCCACGGCGGCGAAGGCGAGCTGCGCGGGGGAGAACTCCGGGCCCGGCCGGGCGGTGGTGAACGTCGGCAGCACCAGGGTCAGCGTGGCCAGCGTGGCCACCGTGGCCAGGGCCGCCCCGGTCCCCTCGGCGTTGAACGCGGTCGTCCCCGAGCGCCCGGCGCCGAGGAACAGCGACAGCCCGAGGATGCCGTTGCAGGTGATCATCACGGCCGCGAAGACCGTGTCGCGCGCCAGCGTCGAGGCGTCGGGGCCGCCGGCCGTCATGAGCGTGACGATGAGCGCCACCTCGATGACGGTGACCGCCACCGCCAGCACGAGCGAGCCGTAGGGCTCGCCCACCCGGTGGGCCACCACCTCGGCGTGGTGGACGGCCGTCAGCACCGCGGCGGCGAGGACCACAGCGACCACCCCGACGAGGACCGCCCCCAGGTCGCGCCCCCACACCAGCACCAGCACCACCAGTGCCAGCACCGGTGCGGCGGTCGTCCACGGGAGGCGAGCGGAGCGCGGGGGATCGGCCATGGGCCCAGTCTCCCAGGGGTCGGCGCGGGCGCCGGGGACACGACGGCGATGATCGGCCGGTGGCCTCCTCCTCCCCCGCGGCGCAGCCGCTGCACCGCCGCGTCGTCGTCTCCGGCCTGGGCGCCGTCGGCGGCTCCCTGCTGGCCCTGCTGCGCGACCGCGCCGACGACCTGCGCACCCGCCACGGCCTCGTGCTGACCGTCGTGGGCGCGGTGGACTCCGGTGGCGCCGCGGTGGCGCCCGGCGGCCTGGACCCGGCGGCCGTGCTCGCGCACAAGGGCGCCGGCTCGTCCGTGGCGCTGCTGCCCGGTGCGGGCCGCCCGGGCCTCGGCGTGCCCGGCGTCCTCGACGAGCTCGGCGACGGCGTCGACGTGCTCGTCGAGGCCGGCCCCGGTGACCTCGCCGACGGCGGCGCCGGCCTGGTGGCGGTGCTGGAGGCGCGCTCCCGCGGCCTCGACGTGGTGCTGGCGAACAAGGCCCCGCTGGTCCTGGCGTGGGAGGCCGTGACCTCCCCCGGCACAGGCGGTGTCCGCTACAGCGCCTGCGTGGGCGGCGCGGTGCCCACGGTGGACGCCGGCCGGCGGCTGCTGGCGTCGGCGACGGCGCTGCGCGTCGAGGCGGCCCTCAACAGCACCTGCAACCTCGTGCTGCGGCTGGTCGAGGACGGCGCGAGCGTCGCCGACGCGGTGGCCGAGGCGCAGCGGCGCGGGGTCGCCGAGCCGGACCCGTCCACGGACGTCGACGGCTGGGACGCCGCGGTCAAGCTCGTGCTCATCGCCAGCGCGGTCCTCGGCCGGCCGACCGCGCTGGGCGACGTCGAGGTCACCGGCATCCGCGACGTCGCCCCGGCCGACCTGCTCGCCGCCCGCGAGCGCGGCGAGGCCGTCGTCCTGCTGGCCCTGGCCGAGCGCGACGGCGCCCGCGAGGACTGGCGGCTGTCGGTGCGGCCCACGGCGCTGCCGCGCACGCACCCCCTGGCGCGGATGGAGCCCGAGGAGCAGGGCGTGGTCTTCACCACCGACGTCGCCGGGCGCCTGGCGGTGACCGGCTTCGCCCCGGACGCCGTCCCGACCGCGGCCGCGGTGCTGCGCGACCTCGTCGACCTGGCCGGGAGCCCGGCCCCGGGCCGGACCTCGGTGCCCGGGGACGGGTGAGCCTCAGAGCTCGGGTGCGCAGGGCCCGCGCCCGAGCTGCGCGAGCCCGGTGAGGTCGCCGGCCGCGAAGTCGACCAGCCCCGGGCGGGTCTCGGGGTACATCAGCTGGCCCGGGTCGTCGACGTGGTCGAGGCCGACGAGGTGCCCCAGCTCGTGCTGGACGACGGCGCGCACGACGTCGGCGCCGCCGGGGCGGCCCAGGGCCTCGGCCAGCTGCGGCCCGTCCAGCTGCACCTGGCCCGTGACGTAGACGAGGGGTCCGTCGCCGACCGAGACGGCGGCGCTGCCGGCCATCCCGGCGACGTCGGCCGCGAGGTCCGGCTCCTCCTCGGGCGTGACCCAGGCGATGAGCACCGGGGCCCAGCGGTCGCCGTAGACGTCGGGCTGGAAGGCCGCACGCTCGTCGGAGGGCGCCTCGGCGGTGGGGCCGTCGTCGACGAAGACCAGGCCGGTGGCGGCCGACACGCGCGCCACCGCCTCGGCGACCAGGCGCGCGCCGTCCTCGGGCGCTCCCTGGGGGCGCACGACGTAGTGCACGGGCCGGCAGGGGTCGTAGCCGACGACGGGCTGGGCGCCGCGGCCGGCGGTGAGCAGGCGGTAGGCGTCGCTCGTGGTCAGCGGGGCGGCCGGCTCGCCGAGCGGCTCCTCCGACGCCTCCTGCCCGGGCGTGGGGTGGTCCACCCCGGCGCCGTCGGCGGAGGGCGCGGCGAGGCGGGCGAGCACGCCGCCCTCGCGGAGCGGGACCGCGCCGGTGACCATCGCCCACACCGCCGCGCCGCCGAGGGCGAGCACGAGCGCGGTGGACGCCGTGCGCAGCCAGCGGCGCGGGGCGGGCGGCCGGTGGGGGTGGTCCGGGCCGAGGGAGGAGGGACCGCCCTGGCGCCAGGGCACGGCGTGGCGCGGCGTCCGGCCCTCGACCTCGTCGAGCACCCACTGCGGCACCCGGCCGGTGGCCGAGCTCGGCAGGCCGTCGGGTGCGCTCGCCCCCGCGCGGGCGCCGGGGTCTTCGGGCACGCGTCCTCCTGCCGTCGTCGGTCCTCCCCGACATCGGCGCGCGGCGGCTGGTCTTGACCTCCGCGGCGGCGCCAGACTGGCGGCCATGCGGGAGATCACCTCCGAGGCCGAGCTGCGCGAGCTGCTGGGGGCTCCGGCGCCGGCAGCGGTCGCGAAGGAGCGCCGGCGCCTGACCGACCTGGACCGCCAGTGGCTGGCGGCCTCCCCGTTCTGCCTGGTGGCCACCAGCGCCGCGGACGGCACCTGCGACGTCTCCCCCAAGGGCGACCCGCCCGGCTCGACCCTGGTCCTCGACGACGCGACGATCGCCCTGCCGGAGCGGCCCGGCAACCGGCGCGCCGACGGCTTCCGCAACATCCTCGCCAACCCGCACGTCGGCCTGGTCTTCGTCGTGCCCGGGCGCGGCGACACGCTGCGGGTCAACGGCCGCGCCCGCCTCGTGCGCGACGCCCCCTTCTTCGAGCAGATGGTGGTGGAGGGCCACCGGCCGCTGCTGGCCCTGCTGGTCGAGGTCGAGGAGGTCTTCCACCACTGCTCCAAGGCGTTCCTGCGCTCGGACCTGTGGCGGCCGGAGACCTGGGCGCCGGACGCCGTCCCCTCCCGCGCGCGGATCGCCCGGGCGCTCGAGCGGCCCGAGACCCCCCTCGAGGAGCTCGAGCGCTACTACGGCCCGTCCTACGCCGACGGGCTCTACCGCACCCCCTGACGGCACACTGGGGCGATGAGCACGCACGCCGGCCCCGCGACCGGATCGACGACCTCCGCTGAGCCCGTCCGCGATCCCGGGCACACGCGCGCCGAGCAGGCCGTGCAGCTGGTGAGCGAGGGCCTCGTGGACGGCGTCGAGCTCGTGACGATCCTCGACGCCTCCGGGGCGGTGCTCGAGGAGCACGTGCCGCTGAACCAGCACGCCAAGGTCTGCGGCTGCTGAACCGCCGCTGAGCCGCCCTCAGCGGCGGGTCAGCGCACGGGTCAGCGCACGGGTCAGCGCGCGGCGGAGAGCCGGCGCAGCGCCCCCAGCACGACCTCGCGGTCGCTCGTCGGCCACAGCGGCGGCAGGCTCGCGCGAAGGAACCCGGCGTAGCGGGCCGTGGCCAGGCGCGAGTCCAGCACCGCCACCACCCCGCGGTCCGACGTCGAGCGCACCAGGCGCCCGGCGCCCTGCGCCAGCAGCAGCGCCGCGTGCGTGGCCGAGACCGCGAGGAAGCCGTTCCCGCCGGCGCGCGCGGCCGCCTCGGCCCGGGCGGAGGCCAGCGGGTCGTCCGGGCGGGGGAACGGGATGCGGTCGAGCACGACGAGCGAGCACGAGGGGCCGGGCACGTCCACGCCCTGCCACAGCGAGAGGGTGCCGAACAGGCAGGTGGCCTCGTCCGCGGCGAAGCGGCGCACGAGGGAGGCGATGGAGTCCTCCCCCTGGCACAGCACCGGCACGTCGAGGCGCTCGCGCATCGCCGCGGCGGCCGCCTCGGCGGCGCGCCGGGAGGAGAACAGCCCCAGCGTGCGGCCGCCGGCGGCCTCCACGAGCGCCGCGAGCTCGTCCATGACGACGGGCGCGGCGCCGTCGCGGCCCGGCGCCGGCAGGTGCGCGGCGGTGTAGAGGATCGCCTGGCGCGGGTAGTCGAAGGGGCTGCCGACGTCGAGGCCCTGCCAGGCCGGCGCCCCCGCACCGCGCAGCCCCACCGCGCCGGCCGCGGAGTCGAACGTGCCCCCGAGCGCGAGGGTGGCCGAGGTGAGCACCACGGTGCGCTCGCCGAAGAGCTTCTCGCGCAGCATCCCGGCCACGGTCAGGGGCGCCACGTGCAGCGTGCGGGTGGTGTGGCGCGAGGCGATCGGCCCGGACTCGGCGACCGACAGCCAGGCGACGTCCGGCCCCCGCGGCACGACCGCGGCGAGGCGCTCGGCCACGTCGAACACGTCGGTGACGGCGGCCTTGGCGACCTGCAGGCCACCGGCGTCCTCGGCGGAGGCGCCCGGCTCGGGCTTGAGGTCGGAGAGCACCTCGCGGGCGGCGTCGCGCACGGCGACGACCGCCGCGGCCACGCCCTCGGGCAGCCCCGCGGTGAACCGGCCGGCCTCCACGCCCTCCAGCAGGGCGCCGAGGTCCTCCCCCGCGGCGTCCAGGCGGGCGGTGTCGGCCTTCGCCTGGCGGCGCGCGGCGCTGGCCGCGGCGGTCACCGACGGGCCGGACAGGGCGCCGGAGACGACCGAGGTGACCCGGTCGGCGAGCTCGTGGGCCTCGTCGACGACCACGACGTCGTGCTCGGGCAGGATCGCGCGGTCCTCGAAGGCGTCGATCGCCAGCAGCGCGTGGTTGGTCACCACGAGGTCGACCTCCTTCGAGCGCGCCCGGGAGGCCTCGACGAAGCAGTCCGCGCCCATCGGGCAGCGGGTGGCGCCCAGGCACTCGCGAGCGCTGACGGAGACCTGGCGCCAGGCGCGGTCGCTCACCCCGGGGTCGAGCTCGTCGCGGTCGCCGGTCTCGGTCTCAGCGGCCCACTCGTGCAGGCGCGCGACCTCGCGCCCCAGCCAGCTCACCGGCGAGGGGGCGGCACCCGCGGGGCCCGCCTGTCCCTCCGCCCCGCCGAAGAGGGTGTCGCCCGGGTCGTCGGGGAACCCGCCGCCGAGCTTCTGCTTGCAGACGTAGTTGGAGCGGCCCTTGACGATCTCGAAGGTCGGACGCCGGCCCAGCAGCGGCTCCAGCGCCCCCGCCAGGCGCGGGAGGTCGCGCTCGACGACCTGGGCCTGCAGCGCGAGGGTCGCCGTGGAGACCACCGCGGTGGTGCCGGTGCTCATCGCGTGCTCGACCAGCGGCACGAGGTAGCCCAGCGACTTGCCGGTGCCGGTGCCGGCCTGGACCAGCAGGTGCTCGCCGCTCTCGACGGCGCTCGCCACGGCTGCGGCCATCTGCTCCTGCCCCGGCCGCGACGACCCGCCGAGGGCCGCCACCGCGGCGCCGAGCAGGGTCTGCACCCGCGCTCCGTCGGTCTCGGCAGGAGGGGCGGACGCGGTGGTGGGTGGCACCCGTCCACGGTACGGCGTGGGACCGACGGCCCGGGTCGTCTCGGACGCACGGGCCGGCGTCCTGGCCCCGACCGGTGCGAAGAGGGACCAATCCCTCCCCCACCCGGCAGCGAACACCCTGCGACCGCACCCGCGGCAGCGACGAGGCCGTCGCACCGTCCTACAGGGAGTTGCCCACCATGAAGATCCTCCGCACCGCGATGGTCGGCGGTGGCGCGCTCGCGCTCACCCTCGCCTGCGCCACCAGCGCCTCCGCCGCCGAGAGCTACCAGGTCGACCTGGGCGCGCTGAACAACTCCGGTGCCACCGGCACGGCCGTCCTCACCCTCGACGGCAACGACCTCACCGTGAAGATCGACTCCAAGGGCCTGGTGCCGGGTGCGCCGCACGCCCAGCACCTGCACGGCTCGACCGACCTGGCGATGGACTTCCACTGCCCGACGATGGCCGCGGACAAGGACGGCAGCGGCATCGTCACCACCGCCGAGGGCCTGCCCGACTACGGCGACATCAACATCTCCCTCACCACCTCCGGTGACACCAGCGCCAAGAGCGGGCTGGCCGTCGACCGGTTCCCCACCGCTGACGCCTCGGGCAACCTGGCCTACGAGCGCACCATCGAGATCAGCGACGCGGCCGTCGCGGCGATCACCAACCTCCACGTCGTCCAGCACGGCATCGACGTCAACGGCAACGGCACCTACGACACCGACGCCGGGCCCTCCGAGCTCGACCCGACGCTGCCCCAGGAGGCCACCGCTCCGGCCGACTGCGGGATGATCATGGGCTCCAACGTCTCCACCATGCCGATGGGCGGCGTGCAGACCGACGGCGGCGACACCACCGGTGTCGACTCCGCGGCCCTCGTCGGCGGCACCAGCGCCCTCGTGGCCGCCGCTGCCGGTGGCCTCTTCCTGGCCCGTCGCCGCTCGGCTCGCACCGAGAGCTGATGGCTCCCTCCTTCCCCGCTTCCCGAGGCGGCCGCCTGCTGGCGGCCGCCTCGGTGGCAGCGGGCGTGACCGGCGTGATCCTCCTGACCTCGGGCCTGACGGGCGGCGAGGCGCCGCCCGCACCGCCGGCGGCGGCCGCCCGTCCCTCGGCGCAGGCGCCCAGCCAGGAGCCGTCCGGCCCGGCGCCGTCCGCGGCGTCCTCGCCGTCCTCGCCGTCCTCGGTCCCCGAGGCGGTGCCCGAGCAGGTGCCGCAGGACGTCCTCCCCGCCTCGGCACCCACCCGCGTGCGCGTGCCCGCCCTCGGCGTCGACACCGCGCTGGTCACCCTCGGCCTGGAGGCCTCCGGGGCGATGCAGGTGCCCGACGGCGGCAGCGACGTCGGCTGGTACGACCAGAGCCCCACCCCCGGCCAGGTCGGCCCGACCGTGCTGGCCGGCCACGTCTCGTGGGACGGCGAGCCGGGCGTCTTCTTCGACCTCGGCGAGCTGGCGCCGGGCGAGCTCGTCGACGTCACCCGCACCGACGGGGCCACGGTCACCTACCGGGTCACCGGCGTCGAGCAGTACCCCAAGGACGCCTTCCCGACGCTGGAGGTCTACGGCAACACCCCCGGCCCGGAGCTGCGCCTCATCACCTGCGGCGGCAGCTTCGACGACGCCTCGGGCCACCACCGCGACAACGTCGTCGTCTACGCCGAGATGGTGGGCACGACGCCCGCGTGAGTCAGGCGGTGACCCGGCGCAGGCCCTCGACGAGGTCCTCGGTGGCGCTGGCCAGGCTGACGCGCACCCAGCCCTCCCCCGACGGCCCGAACGCGGTGCCTGGCGCGAGCGCCACGCCGCGCTCGACCACCATGCGCTCCGCCCAGGCGGCGACGTCCCCGCCCGACCACGGCCGCACGTCCACCCACAGGTAGAAGGCGCCCTGCGGCGGCAGGTACGCCACCCCCGCGGCGTCGAGCAGCGTCGTGGCCGCGTCGCGGCGCGCGGCGTAGCTGGCCGACATGGCCGCGACGGCGTCCTGCGGCCCGGTCAGCGCCGCGAGCGCCGCCAGCTGCGCGGGCTCGTTGACGCAGGAGACGACGGCCTCCTGCACCGCGCAGGCCCGCGCCGCGAGCTCAGGGGGCGCGACGAGGTGCCCGACGCGCACGCCGGTCATCGCGTAGGTCTTCGAGAAGCTGTGCAGCCCCACCACGCGTCCGGCGGTGTCGAAGCGGCGCGCGCTGACGTGCTCCGCGCCGGGGAAGACCAGCGCCTCGTAGCACTCGTCGGAGAGCAGCCACAGGTCGTGCGCGTCGGCCAGGCGCACCAGCGCCTCGACGTCCCGCGCGGGCAGCACCGAGCCCAGCGGGTTGGAGGGGGTGTTGACGACGATCGCCCGGGTCCGCTCGGTGACCAGCGACGCCACGGCGTCGGGGTCCGGGCGGAACCCCCGCTCGGGGGCCAGCGGGTAGCCCACCGGCACCGCGCCCAGCAGCCGCACGGCCATGACGAAGTTCGGCCACCCCGGGTCGGGCAGGAGCACCTCGTCGCCCGGGCCGAGCACCATCGACAGGGCCAGGTGCAGCGCCTGCATGCCGCCGGCGGTGACGACGACCTGCTCCGGCGCGGTGGCCACGCCCTGGCGGGCGGCGAGGTCGGCGGCGAGGGCCGCGCGCAGCTCGGGCAGGCCCCCGTTGGGGGTGTAGTGCGTGCGGCCCTCGGCGTACCCGCGCTGGGCCGCGGCGACCACGTGCGCGGGCGGGGCGAAGCTCGGCTCGCCCACGTGCAGCTCGATCACCGGGTGCGGCTGGGCGCGGGCGAGGTCGAAGACGCGGCGGATGCCGGAGGGCGGCGTGCGCAGGGCACCGGGGCTCAGCGAGGGCACCC